>NZ_JBGUAY010000009.1 GCF_041821025.1 Egicoccus sp. AB-alg6-2
GGGCGACCTCGTGCCGGTGTGGTTGGACCGCGAGGCAATCGGCCGTCGCGTCGAGCGAGAGCAGGGCGCCCGCGGCGACCGCGCCGACGGGGCGCGAGAACAGAAATCCCTGGCCGTGCGTGCAGTCCAGCCGGCGGAACTGGTCGAGTTCGGCGTCGTGTTCGATGCCCTCGGCGACCGTCAGCAGGTTGAGGGAGCGGCCCAGGTCCACGATCGCGCTCGCGAGTGCCGGGCTCTGCCGCCCCGAGGCGACCGAGGTGACGAACGAGCGGTCGATCTTGAGCACGTCGACCGGGAAGCGGTGCAGGTACGCCAGCGACGAGTAACCGGTACCGAAGTCGTCGATCGCGATGCGGACCCCGAGGCTCTTGAGCTCGGTCAGGGTGGCGATCGTCGACTCGGTGTCCCGCACGAGCGCCGACTCGGTCAGCTCCAGGGTCAGCGCCGCGGCCGGCAGCCCGGCCTGCTCCAGCGCCTCCCGCACGTCGGTCACCAGGTCGCAGTCGGTGATCTGGTGCATCGAGACGTTGACGCTGACCGACAGCGTCCTGGCGCTCGGCAGGTCGCGTCGCCATTCGGCCAGCTGACGGCACGCCTCGCGCAGCACGAACCGGCCGATGGGCACGATGACCCCGCTCTGTTCGGCCAGCGGGATGAACCGGTTCGGCGGGACCAGGCCCCGCGTCGGGTGGTTCCACCGCAGCAGGGCCTCGTAGCTGGTGATGCGCTGGTCGGCGAGGGCGACGATCGGCTGGTAGTGCAGTTCGAGCTCGCCACGTTGCAGCGCGAGCGCGAGGTCGGCCTCGAGCTCGAGCCGCTCGACGACGCGGACATGCATCGAGGTCTCGAACACCTCGAACCGGTCGCGACCGCTCTCCTTGGCCAGGTGCATCGCGATGTCGGCGTTGCGCAGCACCTCCGCCGGTGGGGCGCCGTCCTCGGAGTGGGCGATGCCGATGCTGGCGGTCAACGACACCTGGCGACCCGCGGCGTCGATCGGACGGCGGATCTCGCCGAGCGCCCGTTGCGCGACCTTGGCCGCGTCGAGTTCGTCGTCGCCGTGCTCGAGCAGGACGGCGAACTCGTCGCCGCCGATCCGTGCCAGGGTGTCCGCGCCGCGGATGGTGTCGAGGAGCCGTGTCGCGACGGTCTTCAGCGTCGCGTCGCCGACCTCGTGCCCGAGCGTGTCGTTGATGGCCTTGAAACCGTCGAGGTCGACCACGAGGACCGCGTAGGCGTCGCCGAGACGGTCGGCGCGTGCCGCGGTGTGGTCGAGGCGGTCGAGCAGCAGGGCGCGGTTGGCGACCCCGGTCAGCGGATCGTGGAAGTCGCGGTGTGCGAGTTGGCGCTCGAGCGCCCGTCGGTCCGAGACGTCGCGGCTGTTGACGACGAAGCCCCGGATCTGCGGGTCGTCGAGCAGGTTGCGGCAGTTGGACTCGACCTCGACCCAGCGGCCGTCTGCCGCCTGGAGCCGGCAGGCGACCAGCGCCGAGTCACCGGGGTGGGCCAGCAGCTCGCGGACGAAGTCGATCGTCGTCGCACGGTCGTCCGGATGGATCAGGTCCAGGTAGCGGCGGCCGAGCAGCGCCCCGGGCGTGTAGCCGAGGAGTCGCTCCGCGGAGGGGGACTGGTAGACGACCTCGGCGTCGCTGATGACGATCGTGACGTCGCTGGCGGTCGCCAGCAGCGCACGGACGCGCGACTCCTCCTCGACCAGCCGTTCGTGCGCGTCCTCGCCGGCAGCGGCGAGCCGTGTGATGCGCACGCCGACGAGCCAGACCGTCAGCAGCCCGACGGCGGCCAGGCCGTGACCGAGGTCGCCCGGCAGCACGCTCGGCGCGATACCGGTGAGCAGGGCGAGCTGCCCCGCGCCGACCGCCACACCGGCCCAGATGAGCGCGATCGGCCCGGCCGTCGAGCCCGAGTATCGGACGGTGTCGGCCACGGGAAGGAGCAACAGGGCGACCAGTGCCGGTCCGGCGCCGGCGGCGTACAGCAGCAGGGCGAAGGCGCCCATCTGGACCGCGACGCGTGCGTGCACGCCGCGGGTCGACGTGTCGCGCCCCCAGACCGTGTAGGCCGTGACGCTGACGAGAACGGTCGCCGCGAGCAGCACGAGCATCAGCACCAGGCTGGTGGGGGCCGCGCCCGAGGCGCGCGCGACCGCGACGACGAACGTCGCACCGAGGAGTTCGGGTGCATGCGCGACGAGGCGTCGTCGGATCCCGTCCGTCGTCGCGCCCATGTGATCTCCTCGGCTCGGCATGCTCCTCGTGCCGGCCCCCGCCCCTGGGCCGCCCCCGTTCGCCGGGCGCGATCGGACGTGCGCCCGTATGACCATCGGCACGTCGGCGCACGAACTCAAGCACCCTCGTTGCCTTTCGGTGTCCGGCACGGGGTCGTTAGCGTCGGGGTATGTCCTCCACGCCGCCATCGCCACCACTCCCGGTCGACGCCGTCGTCGACGAACTGCTCACCGCCATCGGCGCCGCCGGACGCGTCGTGCTCGAGGCGCCACCGGGCGCCGGCAAGACGACCCGGGTGCCCCTGGCGATGCTCGCCCACGATTTCGACGGCCGGCTCGTGCTCCTCGAGCCCCGGCGCGTCGCGGCCCGGGCCGCCGCCCGCCGGCTCGCGGCCGGCATCGGCGAGTCGGTGGGCGAACGGGTCGGACTGACCACCCGCGACGAGCGGCTCACGTCGCGCCGGACCCGGATCGAGGTCGTCACCGAAGGGGTGTTGCTGCGCCGTCTGCACCGCGATCCCTCGCTGGAGGGGGTCGGCGTCCTGTTCTTCGACGAGTTCCACGAACGCAACCTGGAGTCGGACCTGGCGCTGGCCTTCGCGATCGAGAGCCGGGCCACGCTCCGCGAGGACCTCCGGCTCCTCGTGGCGTCCGCCACCCTCGACGGCGGCCGGGTGGCGCGCCTGCTCGCCGATCAGGGCGAGGACGCGCCCGTGGTGCGGGCCGCGGGCCGGACCCATCCGGTCACGGTCGACCACCGCGACCGTCCGGCGCCGGGTGGCCTCGCCGAGGCGGTCGCTGACGTGGTGCTCGAGGTGCTGGTCCGTGACCAGGGCGACGTGCTGGTGTTCCTCCCGGGCGTCGCCGGGATCCGACGGACGGCACGCACCCTCGCGGGGCGCGTGCCCGGCGACGTCGAGGTGTTGCCGCTCCACGGCACCCTGCCGCCCACCGAGCAGGACCGTGCCGTCGCGCCTTCCCCGCACGGACGTCGCAAGGTCGTGCTGGCCACCGACGTCGCCGAGTCGAGTCTCACTATCGACGGCGTCGGGGTGGTGGTCGACGCGGGGCTCGCGCGCGAGCCCCGCTTCGACGCCCGCACCGGCATGACCGGGCTGGTGACGGTGCCGGCCTCCCGCGCCTCCGCCGAGCAGCGGGCCGGCCGGGCCGGCCGCACCGCGCCGGGTCACTGCGTCCGGCTGTGGCCGGCGGCAGAACATCCGGCACGCGACGCCTTTCCCCGACCGGCGATCCACACCGATGACCTCACCGGCGTCGCGCTGGAGGTCGCGGCGTGGGGGACGGCCGTGCACGAGTTGGCGCTGCTGGATCAGCCCGACCCCGCGGGATGGGCCCGCGCCCGCGCGACGCTCGCGGAGCTGGGCGCGCTGGGCGCGGACGGGCGCATCACCGACCACGGGCGCCGGCTGGCGCGGCTCCCCGTGCACCCGCGGCTCGGCCAGCTGCTGGTGCGTGGACACGCCGCCGGTCTCGGCGACCTCGCCGTCGAGGTCGCCGCGGTCCTCGCCGACCGGGACCCGGTGCGGGTCGTGCACCCCGCCGCCGTGGCCGACCTCGGGGTCCGTCTCGCGGCGCTCCGTGGCGGGGCACTGCCGCGCGAAGCACGACTGCGTCCCGGCGCGCGCGATCGGCTCCGACGGGAGGTCGCGCGACTGCGCCGTTCCTGCCGCGAACTGCCCGGGGTGACCGGAACGGTCGACGACCTGCCGTCCCCGGACGTCGCGGTCGGTGCCCTGGTGGCGCTGGGCTGGCCCGACCGGGTCGCGGCCGCACGGGATGTTCGCGGGCAGTTCCTGCTCGCGAACGGTCGCGGAGCCCAGCTCCCCGACGCCGACCTCCTGGCCGGTGAGCCGCTGCTCGCCGTCGCGGCCGTCGACCGCGGCCACCGCGAGGCGCGCATCCACCTCGCCGCCCCGCTCGACCTCGCGGTGCTGCGGAGGATGCTCGGCGACGAGCTCGACGTCGTCGAGGAGGTCGTCTGGCGAGACGGCGACGTGGTGGCGGAGCGCCGGCAGCAACTGGGTGCCCTCGTCCTCACCCGGTCGCCACTGCGCACGCCGCCCGCCGCCGACGTCCTCTCGGCCGTGCTCGACGGGCTGCGCGGGCACGGTCTCGGGTTGCTGGCGTGGAACCCGGCCGCACGCCAACTGCAGGCGCGTGCCCAACTGCTCCACCACCACGTCGGCGCGCCCTGGCCGGACGTCTCCGACGCCGCCCTGCTCGACGACCTCGACACCGCCGTCGCCCCGTTCCTGCTGAAGGTCCGCCGCCGCAGTGATCTGCAGAGGGTGGCGCCGGCCGCGATCCTGCGCGCGCGTCTGCCCGCCGGCCACGAACGCGACCTCGAGCGGCTCGCTCCCGAGTCGCTCATGGTGCCATCGGGTTCCCGGGTGCGGCTCGACTACACCGGTGAGCGCCCTGTTCTCGCCGTTCGTCTCCAGGAACTCTTCGGCGCCACCACCACACCGGCCGTCCTCGACGGCCGCCTGCCCGTGCTGCTGCACCTGCTCTCGCCCGCCGGACGACCCGTGCAGATCACCGACGACCTCGCGGGCTTCTGGGAGCGGGCCTACCCCGAGGTGCGAGCCGAGCTCCGCGGCCGCTACCCGAAGCACGCCTGGCCCGAGGATCCCCGCACCGCTCCGCCTTCACGCGGCACGCGGCGACGCTGACCGGTCAGGCTCCGCGACGGCGGCTGCCCCACCCCCACGCGGTCTGCTGCAGCGGCAACGGGTCTCAGGGGCGTTCGAGCGCCTGCAGGACGTGCGGGGCGGTGCGGCGGCAGATGGCGACGACCTCGTCGAAGGTGTGGCTCGGGCCGTTGTAGGGGTCGGGGACGTCCCGGTCGTCCTCGGCGGCTTCGGGGTCGAACTCGCGGTAGCGGTGGATCGGGGTGTCGATGCCGGCGGCGTCGGCCATGCGGCGCAGGTCGGCGAGGTTGTGCGCATCCATGGCGACCACGAGGTCGGCCCAGACGAGGTCGTCGGGGGTGACCTGGGCGCCGGCGCCCTCGACCGTCAGGCCGACCTCGGCGGCCGCAGCGACCATGGGTGGGTTCGGTGGCGCGCCGACGTGCCAGTCACCGGTCCCGGCCGAGCGGATCTCGACCGCGAGGCCGCGGTCGCGGGCCGCCTCGCGCAGCGCCGCCTCGGCGGTGGGGGAACGGCAGATGTTGCCGAGACAGACCGTCAGGACGCGGTACGGGCGGCTCACAGGGATCCCGCCGCGTCGCGCCCGAGGATGAGGGTGATGCGCGAGACGTCGGGCGACTCCTCCGTCGCGGCGCCGCCAGGGACCTCGGCGGCGACCATCCCGGCGCCGACCGCGGCGCCGGGCGGGTAGCGGACCACGGTGCGTTCCGTCGGGTCCGCGTTGCCGATCTCGGCGACCTCGTAGCCGCGGCTGGTCAGCAGCTCGCCGACCTGGCCGGCCAGACCGGCGATCCCCGCGCCGTTGAGGACGCGTACCGAGACCTCACCGGGGGTCAATTCGCTCGGTTCGGTGTCCAGGACGCTGCCGTCGCGGAAGGCCCGGAACAGGGGCTCGGCCTCGGTCTGTCGCACGTAGAGGACGGCGGCACCCCCCGAGGTGCGGCCGGGGTCGGCCGGGACGACGTGGGTGATGGCCCGACCGTCCGCCAGCGCCCGTCCGCCCCACGCGACGCGTGCCAGCGGGATGACGCCCATGCGCCGGTCGGTGGCAACCGCGTCGCCCATCTCGTTGGAGATGCCGAGGATGCGGCGCGGGTCGAACAGCGTGGCCGGGTCGGCGATCTCGCCCGCGAGCGCGCGGAGGAACGCCTGTTGACGGCCGATGCGGCCGTAGTCGTCGTCGATCTTGCGGACGCGGACGAAACCGAGCGCGTCACGTCCGTCGAGGGTCTGGCAGCCGGCCGCCAGGTCGATGCCGGCGTCGCGGTCGTTGATGGGTTCCTCGAGGCACATCTCGACCCCGTCGACCGCGTCGACGACGTCGCGGAAGCCGCCGAAGGTGACCTCGACGTAGTGGTGGATCGGGATGCCGGACAGGTCCGACACGGTGCGGACCAGGCAACCGGGGCCGTCGACCTGAACGGCGGCGTTGATCCGCCCCTCCGAGCCGTCGCAGCGGCGGACCAGCAGGTCGCGTGGGAAGGCGAGCAGCGCGGCGTCGCCGCGATGCACGGTCAGCAGGAAGATGGTGTCGGTGCGCTCGCCCTCGGCGCTGCCCGTGGAGAGTTCGTTGCGTTCCTCGGCGCTGAGCGCCTCACGACTGTCGGAGCCGACGACCAGGACGTGCAACGGCGAGCCCGAACCGGCGAGGTGGCCGACGTCGATCTTCGGGATCCTCGAGGTCACCCAGGCCGCGAAGAGCACGGCCACGAGCAGCACCACGAGGACCAGCGCCGCCAGGATGCGCACGACGGGCACACGGCGACGCCGGCGGCCGCGTCCCCGCACACGCGGACCCCAGTCCTGGTCGACCTCGGCGCTCACCGTTGCTCCTGTGCCTCGTACGCCTCTCGAGCGCGCGGAGTGTGGCATGTCGCGGGCCAGCCGCCGTGCAGGCCGGGGCGACGCGGCACGCTGGGGCGCTCGCAGACAGCGTGCGTCACGCTAGGGGCCCAGGTCAGCCCGTGACCAGTTCGGCGGGCAGGTGCTCGACGTCGCTGAAGCGCTGGAGGCTGAAGATGTGGCCACTGCCGATGGGCCGCGTGGCCAGCCGGGTGAGCGACGCGTGGTCCGACGCGAAGCGTTCCCACTCCCACGGCTGCGGGGACAGGCCCAGCAGGTGTCCGAGCACCACGCTGTTGGTGCCGGCGTGCGCGACCATGACGATGCGCGGCGCCTCGTCGGGCAGTTGCCAGAAGCCGTGTTCGTCCCGCCGCAGTCCGAGGGCCGCCAGCTCCTGCTCCAGCCCAGCGGTCACCCGGGCATGGAAGTCGCCGAAGCTCTCGCCCCCCGGCAGCCCCTGCCACCAGTCCTCGCGACTACGGACCCGCGCCTCGCGGAAGGTGCGGTCGACCTCTTCCTGGGGGGTTCCCTCCCAGTGGCTGGGCATGCGGATCTCGTGCAGCCATTCGCGTTCCTCGGCCGGCACGTGGCCGGCGAGCTCGCGCAGTGGCGCCGCCGTCTCGCGCGCCCGGGTGGCGGTCGACACCAGCAACCGGTCGAAGCCTTCACGGGCGACGCGTCTGGCGACGCGCAGGGCCTGCTGACGGCCGCGGTCGGTCAGGCCGGGGTCGACGCGGGCCGTGCGGTCGCGCGACCACTCCGGCTGTCCATGTCTGATGAGCACGAGTTCCATGGCCGTGACGCTATCGGGCGACGCGGACGGGCCGATCCTGCTGGAGAACCGCCGCTCGGGGGCAGGGTGCCGAGACGTGCGCCGCCCCTTCCGTCGCCGTCCGAGGCCCGCAACCCCGGTGTATCCACCGACCATCCCCGACGACGAGCCCGCCCGAGTGGCGGCGCTCGAGCAACTCGCGCTGCTCGACACGGCGCCCGAGGAACGGTTCGATCGCATCACCCGTGCGGCAGCTGCCCTCGTGGGGATGCCGATCGTGTTGATCAACCTCGTGGACGAACGCCGCCAATGGGCGAAGTCGGCGATCGGCATGCCGCACGGCGCCACCGCCGACCGACCGGTGTCGTTCTGCGCCCACGTGGTCGGGGATGCCGCGCCGGTCCTGGTCGCCGAGCTCGCGCGCGACCGCCGCTTCCACGACAACCCGATGGTCACCGGTGACCCGTTCCTGCGGGCCTACTTCGGTGTTCCGGTCCGCGGTCCGAGTGGTCACGTCCTCGGCTCGTTGTGCGTCGCGGACACGCAACCCCGCGCCCTGGACGAGACCCGACTGGCTCGGCTCGGCGACCTGGCCGGCTGGGTCGAGGCCGAGCTCGACCGGAGCAGGCTGGCTGCGCTGGCCGTGCAGGAGCGCGCCACCAGTCAACGGCTGGAAGCCCTCACGAGCGCGGTGGGCGACAGCCACGTGGTGGTCGGTCGCGACATCGCCGAGCGCCGGCGGCACGAGACGGCCCTGCGCAACCTGCGCCACCTCTACGAGTCCATCCTCGACGCGGCGGGGGACGCCATCCTCGGCCTCGACGTCGACGGACGGGTCGAGTACGCCAATGCGGCTGCGAACACCCTGTTCGCCGTCCCCGAGGGCGACCTGCTGGGCGTGCACCTGCACGAACGCTTCCACGACCGGTACGAGGACGGCAGCCCCTACGCCTGGGACGACTGCCCCAGCCGAATCACGCTGCGCGAGGGCCGTCCCCGGGACACCATCGAGGAGGTCTACTTCCGCGCCGACGGTACCCCGTTCGCCGCCGAGTACGTGTCGACGCCGCTGTTCGCCGACGGCGAGGTCAGCGGGGCGGTGCTGATGATCCGTGACGTCGAGGCACGCCGCGCGGTCGAACGCATGAAGGACGAGTTCGTCGCCACCGTCAGCCACGAACTGCGCACCCCCCTCACGTCCATCAAGGGCACCCTGTCGCTGGTCCTCGGCGGCGTGATCGGCGAGGTTCCCGCCGAGGTGGGTGCCCTGCTGGCGGTCACCCACGACAACACCGAGCGGCTGATCCGTCTCGTCGACGACATCCTCGATCTCGAGCGGCTCGTCGCGGGCCGCGTCGAGCTGTGCGGGGTCGACACCGACGCCCGGCACCTCGTCGACGTCGCGGTCGACGCGGTCGGCGGGCTCGCGGCCGCAGCCGGGGTGACGGTCGAGGTCGAGGTGGAACCGGTCGCGTTGTGGGCCGACGCCGACCGCATCGTGCAGGCCCTGACCAACCTGATCGGCAACGCGATCAAGTTCTCGTCGCCCGGCATGCCCGTGCGGATCACGTCGAGCCGGACGCCCGAGGGCCTCGTGCTGACCGTGACGGACCAGGGCCGGGGCATCGCCGTGGAAGCCCAGTCGCGTATCTTCGAGCGCTTCGGTCAGGCGGACGCCTCCGACCGGCGGGAACAGACCGGCACGGGCCTGGGCCTGCCGATCGCCCGCGGCCTGGTCGAGCAGCACGGCGGCCGCCTGCAGGTCGAGAGCGACCTCGGCCGCGGCAGCCGTTTCCACCTCACCCTTCCGCTCCCCGCCGCCATCGAGGTAGGCCCGTGACCCCACACGTCCCGATCGTCGACGACGAGGCCGCGATCCGCCTCGTCGCCCGTCTCGGGCTCGAGCGCGTCGCCGGCTGGACGGTCACCGAGGCGGGTGGTGCCGACGAGGCCATCGCCGCGGTCGGCCGGCGCCGGCCCGACGTGGTCCTGCTGGACGTCATGATGCCGCTCACGGACGGCCCGCGGACCCTCGAGCGCCTGCGGGCGCTGCCTGGCGGCGACGAGCTCCCGGTGGTGTTCCTGACCGCCAAGGCGCAGCAGAGCGAGATCGTCCGGTTGCGCTCGCTCGGCGTCGACGGCGTCATCAGCAAGCCGTTCGACCCGATGAAGCTCGCCGACGACCTCGCCGGGGTGTTGGGCTGGGAACGCGTGTGAGCGACGACTCGTTGGCCGACGCCGTCGCGGCCCTGTGGCGCCAGCTGGCACCGGCCCAGTTGGCGGCGGCGACGTCGCTCGAAGAAGCGGCGGCGCGCGTCGAGGCGGACCCGGCCGACGCCGTGGCTTGGTCGCAAGTTCGCGACCAGGCGCATCGTCTGGCCGGCACCCTCGGCTCGTTCGGGCAGGACGAGGCCGGTCGGGTCGCGCAGGCACTCGAGGCCCGGGTGGGCGGCACCGTCGAGCCCGATGTCGAGCTCCGCCGGGCAGCGCGTGCGTTGGCCGTCGAACTGCGGCAGCGCATCGAGCGCTCGATCCAGCCCTAGTCCGCGGCGGTACCCCGGTGTTCCGACGGCGTCCCGGCCGGGCGGGAACGCGGGGCCGCCTGTGCGACGGTCGGCCTGGCCTCCTGACCCGGCGTGAAGCAGCAGTCGACCGGGCAGACGTCCCAGTTGGGGCCACGGGTGCCGAGCGCAGCGGGCTCGCTGCCGTCGACGCGCTCGCGGATCAGGTCGCGGACCCCACGCACGAACGCCTCGTTCGTCCCGACCGTGTCGGCACGGACGAACGCGAGCCCGAGCCGTTCCGCGGTCTCGGCGGCCTCGACGTCGAGGTCGTAGATGACCTCCATGTGGTCGGAGACGAAGCCGATCGGCACCACCACCACGGCCCGTACCCCGCGGCCGGCGAGCTCCTCGAGGTGGTCGTTGACGTCGGGCTCGAGCCACGGCACGTGCTCGGGCCCCGAACGGGAGTTGAACACCAGCTGCCACGGGCGGCCCGGGAAGCTCGCGGCGACGAGCCGGCAGGTCTCGTAGTGCTGGACCTCGTAGTCACTGTGGCGCGACATCGTCCAGGGGATGGAGTGGGTGGTGAAGACCAGCACGGCGTCGTCGCGCACGTCGTCGGGCAGCTGCCGCAGTGCCCGCTCGATGATCGTGATCTGCGGGGCCACGAACCCGGGGTGGTTGTAGTAGACGCGGATCTTGTCCAGCGTCGGTGCCCCCTCACCGACCTCGGTGCGGGCGGCGGCGAGGTCCTCGCGGTACTGACGGCAGCCCGAGTACGACGAGTACGCGCTGGTGACGAAGCACAGCGCACGCTGCACGCCGTCGTCGCGCATCTCGCGCAGGGTGTCGGCGAGCAGCGGATGCCAGTTCCGGTTGCCCCAGTAGACAGGCAGGTCCGGCCCCTCGATCGCCAACAACTGCTCCAGCGCCGCCTTGAACTGCCGGTTCTGGTCGTTGATCGGCGAGCGGCCCCCGAACTGGAAGTAGTGCTGGCTGACCTCCTCGAGGCGCTCACGCGGGATGCCGCGGCCGGCGGTGACCCGCTCCATGAACGGGATGACGTCGTCCTCCTGCTCGGGACCGCCGAAGGAGACCAGCAGGATGGCGTCGTAGTCGGTCGTCATCGAGGCGGCTCCTCGTCGTGGTCGTCGGCGTCGCCGTGCTCGGGGAGGTCGTCGGTGGTCAGCGCGCCGCGGGGAAGATCCCAGAGCGCTTCGAAGCGGGATGCGCGGACGGTTGGCATGCCACCGACGGTCAGCGCCGCCAGTGCGGCCACCGCGCCGACCACCACCACCCAGCCCGGGCCGAGGACGTAGGCGAGTGCGACGGACAACAGCAGCGGGAACTCGGCGATGGCCAGTTGCAGGAACGCCTGGCTCCGCAGGGTGGCGAACGCCTCCGTCGGGGAGGGGCGCTGGCGGCGCAGGCCGCGGTCGGCGGCGACGGCGCCTCCGATCGCCGCGGCACCCGTCAGCACGACCAGCAGGACCGGCAGGGCCGCCGGCACGGTCGACTCGGGGTCCGCGGTCGCCACGACGAGCGCAGCGAGCAGCGGGATCGTGGCCATCGCCACCCACCAGATCCGGGACAGCGAGGCGAGAGCGTCGTTCGGCACGGTCACTTCCGAGGGTCGCCGGACGGGCGATGCTAGGTCTTGAGCTCGGCGAGCTTGTCCACCGGTTCGGTGCGCTCGCGCTGTGCCAGCCAGATGCCGATCCCGATGGCCGTCCCGCCCAGGATCTCGGTGGGGCCGAAGCGCTCCCCGAGGAACCCGACCCCGGCGGCGACCGCCACGAGCGGGATCAGGTAGGTCACCAGCGTCGTGTTGGTGGCACCAACCCGCGCGATGAGCATGTAGAACACCAGGTAGGCCAGCCCCGTGCCGAGCACGCCGAGGGCCAGGATCGCGCCGAGCACGTCGAGCCGGAGGGCGGCACGGGTCGGCAGTCCGTCGAAGAGCAGTGCCATCGCCAGCGCGGCGACGAAGGCACTCGCCACCTGCCCGGTCGCCACCACCAGCGGCGCCGCCGCGCCCGACACGTACCGCTTGGCGTACACCGCGCCGCCGGCGTAGAGCAACGTGGCGCCCACCACGGCCGCGATCGCCAGGACCCGACCGCGGTCGCCGAGGTCGGGTCCGACGATGATCCCGACCCCCACCAGCGCGAGGGCCAGCCCCACCACCCGGGCGGCGGTCACCTTCTCCATGCGCAGGGCCGCCGCGACCACGAACGTGCTGGAGGGCACCAGCGCCATCAACAGCGCCGCCAGCCCGGACGGAATCTCACGCTGTGCCATCGCCACCGCCGCCCACGGCACGGCGTTGGAGATGACACCGAGCACCGTGAGGTGCCCCCACAGCCGCACCGAGCGTGGCAGTTGCTGGCGTCGCACGAACAGGACGGTGGCGAGCACGACCGCGCCGACGAGGGTGCGGCCGGCGACGATCCAGATCGGCCCCAACCCCCGCAGCGCGAGTTCGATGAACAGAAACGACAGGCCCCACATGCCACCCAGCGTGAGCAGCAGGGCGGTGTCGGCCGGCGCGAACGCGGCATTCGCGCGAGCGGGAGCATGCACGGGCACGACCTGGGTTCGGCGGGGGAGCGGCGGACCTGATGACGCTACCGCACCGGAGGGTCCGCGCCGGTCCGCATAGGCTCGTGCTTCCCCTGCCGAGGAGCCGTCACCGGTGGCCGACCCCGACGCGCCGCCCGCCTGGTTCGACGCCGCCTTGGCGGCTCCGCCGGAGCAGCACCACCTCGAGGTCGACGGCGCCCGCATCGCCTTCCTGACCTGGGGGACACCCGGCGACCCGGTGCTGGTCCTCGTCCACGGCGGAGCCGCGCATGCGCGGTGGTGGAGCCACCTCGGCCCGTTGCTCGGCGAGGATCACCGGGTGGTCGCGATCGACCTGTCGGGCCACGGTGACAGCGACCACCGTGACCGCTACCGCGCCGAGCAGTGGGCTCGTGAGGTGGTGGCCGTCGCCGCGCGCGAACGCCACGGCGGCGGACCGCCGGTCGTCGTCGGCCACTCGATGGGTGGTTTCGTCACCATCGTCGCGGCCGCCCGGCACGGCGCCGAGCTCGAGGGTGCGATCGTGCTCGACGCACCCGTGCAGCGCCCGGACCCCGAGTCGGAGGAGGGGCGACGGCGCGGCCCGAACATGTTCCGCCAACCGAAGGCCTATCCCGATCTCGCCAGCGGCATGGAGCACTTCCACCTCGTGCCGCCCCAGCCGACCAATCACCCGTGGCTGGTTCGGGAGGTGGCGCGCCACAGCCTGCGTCGTTGGGACGACGGGAGTTGGCGCTGGAAGTTCGACCCGCGCGTCTTCGTCGAGCGGACCGGTCCGAGCCGTCCCAGCGACTACGCCGCCGACCTCGCCCGTGCGGCGTGCCGGCTCGCGATCGTCTCCGGAGCCCGGTCGGCGATCGTGGACGACGACGTCATCGCCGACATGCGTGCCCTCGTCGCCGGCTCGCCCGCCGCGGCGGCCGGGGTGCCGTTCGTCAAGGTGCCCGAGGCCCACCACCACCTGCTGCTCGACCAGCCGCTCGCGACGGTCACGGCGCTGCGCGCCATCCTCGCCGCATGGCGCCCCGTCGGCGCCCCGCCAGTCACGGTCGGGACGTCACAGCTTGCGTAGGTGCACCGTGTGGACCCCGTGGTCGAGCGCCTTCTGCAGCACCAGGTCGGCGCGGCTGCGGGTCGGCAGCACGTTCTCGCGCAGGTTGACCCCGTTGATGCGGTCCCAGATGTCGCGGGCGGTCGCGTCCGCCTCCTCGTCGGTGAGGTCGGCGTAGCGCCGGAAGTACGAGCGCGGGTCGCGGAACGCCGTGCTGCGCAGCGTGCGGAACCGCTCGATGTACCAGCGGGCGATGTCCTCCTCCTCGGCGTCCACGTAGATGGAGAAGTCGAAGAAGTCGGAGACGAACACGCGCCGCTCGTCCGCGGAGGTACCGGTCTGCAGCACATTGAGGCCCTCGACGATGAGGACGTCGGGTTGACGGACCAGCACCTTCTCGTCGTCGACGATGTCGTAGGTCAGGTGGCTGTAGACCGGAGCGGCGACCTCCGGCTCGCCCGACTTCACGCGCGCCACGAAGCGGACCAGGCTGGCGACGTCGTAGGACTCCGGGAACCCCTTGCGGTCCATCAGGCCGCGACGTTCGAGCTCGGCGTTGGGCCACAGGAACCCGTCGGTGGTGACCAGCGCCACCTCGGGATGGTCGGGCCAGCGCGACAGCAGCGCCTGCAGGATGCGGGAGGTGGTGGACTTGCCGACCGCGACCGAACCGGCGATGCCGATGACGAACGGCACCTTGGCCGCCAGCGAGCCGAGGAAGGTGTCGGTGGCCCGGTGCAGGTCCTGGGTCGCGGCCACGTAGAGGTTGAGCAGGCGCGAGAGGGGCAGGTAGACGTCGGCGACCTCGTCGAGCGACACGCGTTCGTTGATGCCGCGAAGCTGGACCAGGTCGGCCTCGGACAGCGTCAGGGGTGTGGCTGAGCGCAGTGCCGCCCAGTCCCTGCGGGGCAGCGTCACCCAGGGGGTGGCGTCTGCCGGCGACGCCGGACGGGGGCCGGCACCGGCGCCGGCGCGCAGCTGATCGGGGGAGTGCGGCACGTCCGCCACCTGTTCTGGGACCACGTCGCGCAGGCTACTGGTCGGCCACGGCCGCCCACGAAGTGGCCTGCGAGCACGACGGGTCCCGATGCGCGACACTGGTGACCATCGGACCGGCCGGTGCCCCGCCGGGCGACACCGGGTCCGCCCACGACGGGAGAGACCGAGCAACCGTGAGCACCAACGGCGCCGTTCGCTCGCTGCTGTGGCACCGCGTCGCGGCGGTGCTGCTCGCCGTGGTGGTCGTGCCGCTGATCGTGGCCGTGGGCGCCGTCGCCGACGAACAGCCGATCCGCGAGGGTGAACCGGCGCCGCGCACGGTGTTCGCCGACCGCCAGATCCGCGTGGTCGACGGACCCGCGACCGAACAGGCCCGCAACACCGCCGCCCAGTCGGTCGATCCGGTGCAGGTGTTCGATCCGACCGCGCAGGCCACGATCGTGGGGCAGACGCGCCAGATCTTCGCGGCGGTCCGCGACGTGCGCGAGCCGGTGGTCAGCGAGGACGAGAGCGTCCCGCCGCGGACGTTGACCCGCCAGCAGCAGATGGCCGAGCTCCAGGAACGCGACCTCGGCCTGGACGACGAGGTGCTCGATGCCCTGCTGACGGTGCCGTCCGGCCAGCTGTCGGCGATCGAGCAGGCGACCGTGGCGATCGCGCAGGGGTTCGCGCGCCAGCCGGTGCCCGAGGACGAGGTCGAACAGCTGTTGAGCGACCAGTTGCCGGTCGAGCTCGCGGTGCAGTCCCTGCCCGAGGACGCCGACAGCACCATCGTCGAGCCGGTCATCCGCCTCGTCATGCGGCCCACCGTCACGGTCGACCCCGACGCCACCGAGGCCCGACGCAACCGTGCCGCGGAGGAGACCGACGAGGTGTCGCGGTCGTGGCGGGCCGGCGAGGCGGTCGTGCGCGAGGGCGCCGTCGTCGACACCATGCAGATGGAGGCGATCGAGGAGCTGGGGCTGTCCGGCTCGTCCCCGTCGCGTGCCCTGCTGCGCGCCTTCGCCGCCATGACCATGGTGGCGATCGTCGCCGCGGTCTACCTGCAGCGGATGCAGCCGCGCGTGTGGGTCAGCGGCAAGAAGCTGCTGCTGCTGGGGCTGCTGGTGACCGCCTACGCCGCCCTGGTCGTCGGTGCGGCGGCGCTGACCGGCGCCACCTCGAACGGTTGGTCCTACGTGGTGCCGTCCGGTGCCCTGGCGATGCTGACCGCGCTGCTGATCCACCCGGTGGTCGGCATCGCGACGATGTTGCCCGCCTCGGTGCTCGTGCTCCTGGTCGCGCCGTCGGCTGCCCCGGTGGCACTGTTCGCCGCCGCAGCAGCGCTGTTCAGCGTGCCGCTCACGACCCGCATCACGTCGCGTTCCGACCTGCGGTCGGCGACGCTGCGGGCCGGCGTCAGCTATCCCGTCCTGGCGGCCGTGCTGGTGCTCGTCTTCGGGCCGCGGGACCAGCTCGTGACCGCCGTGCTCGCCGGCGCGCTCAACGGCTTCGTCACCGCGATCGCGGTCCAGGGCGCGATGCCGTTCCTCGAGAACCTGTTCCGGTTGCCGACCGTCACGGCGCTGCTCGACCTCGCCGACCGCAACCACCCCCTGCTGCGCGAGCTCGAGGCGAAGGCACTCGGCTCGTACAACCACTCCGTCATGGTCGCGTCGCTGTGCGAACGTGCGTGCCGGGCGATCGGAGCCCAGCCGCTGCTCGGCAGCGTCGCGGCGCTCTATCACGACATCGGCAAGGTGCGTCAGCCCCACTTCTTCATCGAGAACCAGCAGGGCATCGCCAACCCGCACGACGACCTCGAACCCGAGGTGTCGGCCGTCATCATCCAGAACCACGTCGTCGACGGGGTCGAGATGGCGACCGAGTACCGCCTGCCCCCCGAGGTCGTGGCGTGCATCGGCAGCCACCACGGCACCATGCTGGTGACCTACTTCTACGAGCAGGCGGTCAAGGCCGCCGACGGCGACCACGACGCGGTCGACGAGGACCACTTCCGCTACAAGGGCCACAAGCCGCGCAGCAAGGAAGCGGCGGTGCTGCTGCTGGCCGACTGCTGCGAGGCGGCCACGCGGGCGATGGCGATGTCGCGCGGGACGCTGCCGCGGGACGAGATCGAGTCGACCGTCGACAAGTTGCTGCAGGAACGGGTCGACGACGGCCAGTTCCAGGACTGCGACCTGACCTTCCGCGAGCTGATGACCGCCCGTGACACCATCATCGAGTCGCTGGTGGGCATCTACCACCCGCGCATCGCCTACCCGAGCAAGCGACAGGCGCCGGGCGGGGAGCTGCCCTCGTCCTCGTCCTCGCCCGGCCAAGGCGACGAGGACGACGAGGGCGAAGGGGCGTTAGACGGGGTCCTCGCCGAGAGCGAACCCCGCGTCGAGCACACGCGGTGAATAGCTGCGGAAGGCGATGACCGTCTCCGAGTTCGCGACGCCGGCGATCTTGCCGATGCTGCCGGTGACCACGTCCGCGAGGTCCTCGTTGCGGGCGACCTTGACCTTCACGATCAGGTCGTAGCGACCGGTGACGGAGTAGACCTCGACGACCCCGTCGACATCGCACAGCGCCTCGGCGACCTCGGGTACCTGGTCGGTCTGGACGTCGAGCAGGACGAATGCGGTGATCACGCGGGCTCCTCGCGGGGCGGGCCGTCGCCACGCTAGTCGGTGGTCGTGCCGGGTATCGTGCCGTCGATGAGCTCGAAGGACGCCACCGACTTCCGCGGCGCGGTCGTCGCGGTGTTGCAGCGGCTGACGGTCGGTGAGGTCGTCAGCTACGGCGAGGTCGCCGCCGAGGCGGGCCGGCCGGGCGCGGCCCGTGCGGTCGGGACGCTGCTGCGCACCAGCTCCGAGCCCCTGCCGTGGTGGCGGGTCGTGACCGCGAGCGGCCGGCTCGTGCCGGGCCACGAGGAGGAACACGCGCGACGCCTGCACGCCGAGGGGGTCGCCACCCGCGACGGCCGCGTCGTCGCCGTCGGCGGGCGGAAGCGCGCCGGCGCAGCAGCCGCGCGCAGAAGCCAGACGTGAAGCCGCCGCTCCGTCGAGGGACACGGTTCGTGCGTTCAGCGCACGTACGAGGTGGCGGAGGACGCGTTCTGCCGATATTGGCGTTGAATCCTCCGAGGGTGATCTGCCGCCAGCGCCGTCAACGCGTCCGGAGGGTCACCATCGCCCCGCCCCTCTCCCATCCCCCCGTCCCAGCGTCGGCACCGCGATGCCCGCGGCTCCGAACCAGACGTGCGAGGGTGGACGCAACGTCCTCCTGACGGCGTGGCCGGCGTCGACGACGCGCTCCACCACCGGCCCCGCCCTCGCTTCGCCTCCGCTCCCGCGGGCGCGAACACGCCCTCCGATCCTTCAAGGAGGCCCCGGTGAACCCGACCGAACTGCCCACCGCCGAAGTCGCGGTCGAAGAACTGCTCGAACGCTCGTCCGAGCGTGGCTACGTGCTGCTGTCCGAACTGCAGGAACTGCACGTGCCCGAACTGCACGGTGACCACTGGCTCGACGACGTCGTGGCCGAGATCCGCGGCCAGGGCACCCAGGTCGTCGACGACGTCGCCGACGACGCCCCCGAAGAGGTCGCCGAGTACACCGGCGCCATGACCACCGACCTGGTGCGTCAGTACCTCAACGACGCCGGCCGTCACGCCCTGCTGACCAAGGAGGACGAGGCGGACCTGGCGAAGCGCTACCAGGCCGGCCTGGCCGCCGACGAGATCCTTGCCGCCAAGCCGAAGCTCAGCCGCGCGAAGAAGCTGCGGATGCAGCAGATCAGCCGGGACGGGGAGCGCGCCAAGGAGCGGATGGTCCAGGCGAACCTGCGCCTGGTCGTCCCGCAGGCCCGCAAGTTCTCGGGCCGCGACCTCGACTTCATCGAGCTGATCCAGGAGGGCAACCTCGGCCTGCTCCGTGCGGTCGAGAAGTTCGATCACACCAAGGGCTACAAGTTCTCGACCTACGCGGTGTGGTGGATCCGGCAGGCGCTGCAGCGCGGCGTGGCCTCCAAGGGCCGCACCATCCGCGTCCCCGCCCACGTGTGGGAGCTGTACGGGAAGTTGCGGTCGGCCGAACTGCGCCTGCGCCAGCAGAAGGGCGGCGACCCCACCGAGGCCGAGATCGCCGAGGAGGTCGGCCTGACCGCCCAGCGTGTCCGCGAGGTGCGCGAGGCGATGCAGGAACTGGTCAGCCTCGACCGGCCCATCGGCGAGGACGGCGACGCGACCATGGGGGACCTCATCCCCGATGCCGCGGGTGTCGACCCGGCCGAGACCGCCCTCGAAGGCGACGCCCTGTCGCAGATCGAAGCGGCGCTCGGTGCCCTCGACGACCGTGAGCGGATCATCCTGGTGCTGCGGTTCGGCCTGCACGGCGAAGAGCCGCAGACGCTCGAGGAGATCGGCGCCCACTTCGGCCTGACCCGCGAGCGCATCCGCCAGATGCAGAACCGCGCTCTGGCCAAGTTGCGGCACCCCTCGCGCGCCCACAACCTGTCCGGCCTGCTCGACGTGCTCGACCGCGCCGCCTGACAGGTCCGCGTCATCGACGGCCCGCCGGCATCGCCGGCGGGCTGTCGGCGTCACGCGGCGATCTCGCCCCGACGGGGTCGGGGGCCTAGCATCCGGGCGTCCATCCGCCGCCGTCGCTGGGCGAGTCATGCTCGAGGACCGCACCCATCGCTGGCTGCTCGGCATCGTCGGGTTGTTGCTGGTCGCCACCCTCGCCGGGCTGGTGCTGCTGTGGCCGGGGGCCCGCGACACCGAGGACGGCCTTCCGCTCGACGACCGCTACACGGCCGTGCTGCACGAGGTGCAGACGATCGCCGCCGACGCCGATCCGGTGCTCGGCATCTCCGGTGACGAGGTCGTCCTCGAGGCGGAACTCCTCGAGGGCCCCGACGCCGGGACGCGCGTGACGATCCGGGCCGCCGCGGACGGCTACCCCGAGTTCCGGGTCGGTGACCGGGTCGAGTTGCAGGCGGCCAACGTCGGCGACGGGACCCAGGACTACTTCGTCGCCGACTTCCAGCGGTTGCCGGCGCTCGGGCTGCTGGTCGGGCTGTTCGTGCTGGCCGTGCTGGCGATCGGGCGCTGGCACGGCCTGCGCTCGTTGCTCGGACTCGGCCTGAGCCTGCTCATCGTCGTGCGCTTCGTGGTGCCGGCGATCCTGGCCGGATCGAGCCCCTTCCTGGTCGCCCTCGTCGGCTCGATCGCGGTCATGATCGTCACGCTCTACCTCGCCCACGGCGTCAATCCGATGACGACGGCCGCGATCGTCGGCACCTCCGCGGCCCTGGTGCTCACCGTCGTCCTGGGCGTGCTGTTCATCGAACACGGGCGCATCACCGGGTTCGCCTCCGAGGAGGCCGGCCTGGTGCGGTTCGCGGTCGAGGGGATCGACCTGCGCGGACTCGTGCTCGCCGGTCTGATCATCGCGGCGCTCGGCGTGCTCGACGACGTCACGGTCAGCCAGGCGTCGACCGTGTTCGCCCTCCACGACACCGATCGCACCCTGCCATGGGGCACGCTGTTCGCCCGCGCGATGAAGGTCGGCCGTGACCACATCGCCTCGGTGGTCAACACCCTCTTCCTGGCGTACGCCGGCGCCTCGCTGACGCTGCTGGTGCTGTTCTCCGTCGGACCGGTCCCGGTGCTGGAGTTGGTCAACTCCGAGATCCTGGCCGTCGAGATCGTCAAGACCGTAGTGGGCTCGCTCGGCCTGATCGCGGCGGTGCCGATCACGACGGCCCTGGCGGCGACGGTGGCGGTCCGCCGCGATGCCCACGCGGCCCCGTTGTCCACCGGCCATGGTCACGACCACGGTTCCGGTGCCGCGGGGCGGGGCATGCGCGAACGAAGCGAGCACGTCCCGCCGCGTGACGAGGCCCGTTCCGAGGACGAGCGTGCCCACGACGCCTGGATGCGCTACCTGCGGGAGGGCCCCGCCGCCGGCGAGCCCGACGGACGCTAGAGAACGGCGAGGAGCAACGATCGATGGAGCAGAACCCGCTGGTCGAGATCGGACTTCCGGTCGCCCTGTTCGTGATCATGGTGGGGATCGGGCTCACCCTCACTGCGGGTGACTTCCGTCGCGAGGCCCGCACCCCCCCGCGGCGCCGTCGTCGGCTCCCTGGCGCAACTGCTCGTGATGCCGGCCCTGGGTTTCGCGATCGCCGCCCTGTTGCAGCTGCCGCCGGCGATGGCGGTCGGCCTGGTCGTCGTGGCCGCCTGCCCGGGCGGCACGAGCTCCAACCTCGTGACCTTCCTGGCACGCGGCAACGTCGCCCTCTCGATCGTCCTCACCGTCGTCGCCAGCGTGGTGACGATCGTGAGCCTGCCGCTGTGGACCAACCTGGCGCTGTCCTGGCAGCCGGCCAATGCCGACGTCAGCGTCAGCGTGCCGCTCGGCCGCACGATCGGACTGCTGCTGGGCATCGTGCTCGTGCCGGTGGTGCTCGGCATGGCCGTCCGCCGCCGCGCACCGCAGCGCGCGGCTCGACTGGAACGCAGCGTGTCGGCCTTCGGGGCGCTGGTCCTGGTCGTACTCATCGTCGGGATCGCGATCTCGCTGCGCGACGAGTTCTTCGACCTGCTGGCGCAGGCCGGCCCCGCCGCCCTGTTGCTCAACCTGGCCGGCCTCGGCGTGGGATGGGCCGTGGCCCGCACGGCCGCGCTGACCACTGCTGATCGGCTCACGATGGCGGTCGAGCTCGGGATCAAGAACTCCACGCTCGGCATCCTGATCGCCGTGACGGTCATCGGATCCGAGCAGATGGCCGTGCCGTCGGCCGTCTACGGACTGCTGATGTACCTGTCCGCCGCCGCCCTCGTGGTCGGCGGACGCCGAGCGGCGGGCATGCGGGTCGATCCCGCCCCCGCTCCCTGACCTCCCCCATGGCAGGTGGGGGGCGATCCCCCACGGTGGCGTCCGTCCCGCTCACGGACGCTCCTTCTCGGCGCACACACCCCGTGCGCGCCGAGGAGGAGCGCATCGTGGCAACCGCCGTCCTGGCCGCACCGGCCACCACCACGACCGGGGACCGCGACCGGGTCGTCGACCTGGTCCGCGCCGTCAGTCTGCTCGTGGTCGCCTTCGGTCACTGGTTGCTGGCCGGCGTGTGGATGGACAGCGCCGGCGGTGTCCAGGTCGACCACCTGCTGGCGGCCGCACCCTGGACCCGGTGGGTGACCTGGGCCGCGCAGGTCATCGGCCTGTTCATGCTTGCCGGGGCCTACGCCAACGCCACGAGTTGGCGCAACCACACCGCGCGGGGCGGCGGGTACGGGGGCTGGCTGACCGGACGGTTCCTCCGCCTGCTCGGGCCGACCCTGCCCTTCGTCGCCTTCTGGGTGCCCACCGCCTGGGTGTTGGGGCGGGCCGGCCTCGTCGAACCGGCCGTCCTGCGCCAGGCGACCCAGGTCGTCGCCGTCCCCGTCTGGTTCCTCGCGGTGTACGTCCTGCTCGTCGCCGCCACCCCGGCCCTGCTCGCGTGGCATGACCGGGCTGGCGTGCGGGTGCTGGCGGCCATCGTCGCGGCTGCCGTCGTCGTGGAGGTCGTCTCTCGCGGATTGGGCGTCGAGGTTGTCGGCTGGCTGCAGTTCCCGCTCGTGTGGGGCGCGGTGCACCAGTTCGGCTTCTTCTGGCAGGACGGCCGCCTGCGTGCTGCGGGTCGGCGCACGTGGGTGGCGCTCGCGGTCGTCGGTTTCGGTGGCCTGCTGCTGGTCACATCGGTGCTCGACCTCTATCCGGTGTCCATGGTCGGCGTGCCGGGCGAGGTGCGCAGCAACAACACCCCGCCCAGCCTGGCGATCGTGCTGTTGGCCTGCGCCCACCTCGGTGTCCTCATGCTGGCCCACGCCCGACTCACCTCCTGGCTCGCCCGGCCGACCGTCTGGCGGGCGACCGGTCGCCTCGGGGCCATGTCGATGTCGGTCTACCTGTGGCACCTCAGCGTGATGGTGGCCGTCCTGGGCGCGGCGGTCGTGCTCCCCGGCGGCGCCCGCCTGCTGTCCGCGCCGGCGAACTCGCCGACCTGGTGGGCGACTCGACCCGGCTGGCTGCTCACCTACACCGTCGTGACCCTCCTCGTCGTCCGGCTGGTGCTCCCGGTCGAACGCGCGACCGTCGCGGCCGTGGCACGCCTCCGCGGGTGCCAGGTCGACGCGCGCCGACCGGTGCTGGCCACCCTGCTGGCCTGCGGCGCGATGGCGGCGTTCGCCGGACGGGGCTTCACCGTCGTCGACCGTCCCGCCGGCATCCCCGTCGAGGCCGTTGTGGCCCTCGGCGCCGCCGGATCACTGGTGGCGGGGGCGCTTCGATCGGCCGACCGGCACCCGCACTGAAGCGGCCGGCGACGCGCCGTGCGCCAGACGGGTCGACCACCGGCCCGCAGGACCCGCTTGCCGACACTCGCGAGCCGACTGGCCGAAAGGCGGGTACCGTCCGCGGCCCATGCCGCCCGCACCGGTGGCGGGTCGGGAGCCTGCCCGTACCATGCCGGGTCGTGCCTGCCCGCCAGCAGTCGCGCCGCATGGCGTCCCGGTTCGCCCGCACGAGACGGAACACCTCTTGAGCGACGTCACTCCCATCTCCGAGTTGTTCGAGCGCGGCGCCTCTCGCGGCTACGTGCTCCTGTCGGAGCTGAACGACCTGTTCGACCCGTTGACCATGCCGGACAACTGGGTCGAGGACACCGCGCAGCAGGCGCGTGACCTCAACATGCAGGTCCTCGACGACCTCGTCGAGGACGCCGACCGGCCCGAGGCGACCCCGCTGTCGGCGTCGTCGGACTCGGTCCGGCAGTACCTCAACGAGATCGGACGCACCGACCTGCTCACGCCCGAGCAGGAGGTCGATCTCGCGAAGCGCTATCAGGCAGGGCTCGCGGCCGCGGCCCTGATCGGGTCGGGACAGAAGCTGACGCCCCGTCGCAAGGCGCAGCTGCGCATGGTCACGCGCGGCGGTGAGCGCGCCAAGGACCACATGATCCGCGCCAACCTGCGCCTGGTCGTGTCGGTCGCCCGCAAGTTCCGCGGACGTGGCGTCGACCTGCTCTCGCTCATCCAGGAGGGCAACCTCGGCCTGATCCGCGGTGTCGAGAAGTTCGACCACACCAAGGGCTACAAGTTCTCGACCTACGCGACCTGGTGGATCCGCCAGGCGCTCCAGCGCGGTCTGGCCAACACCGGCCGCACGGTCCGCCTGCCCGTCCACGTCCACGAGCTCATGGGCAAGGTCCGCTACGCCGAGTTCGCTCTGCTCCAGCAGCTGGGCCGCGAGCCGACCGAGCACGAGATCGCCGCCGAGCTCGGCCTGCCGGTCGAGCGGTTGCGCGAGGTCAAGCTCGCTGCCCAGGACGTCGCGTCGCTGGACAAGCCGATCGGGGAGGACGGCGACGCCACCATGGGTGAGCTGGTCGCCGACGAGGACGCCATCGACCCCGAGTCGTCCGCGACGGCCGTCCTGGCCAAGCGTGAGGTGGAGCGGGCACTGTCGGCGTTGACCGATCGCGAGCGCACGGTGCTGATGCTGCGGTACGGACTGATGGACGGCGAGGAACACACCCTCGAGGACATCGGTGCGCAGTTCGGCCTGACGCGCGAACGTATAAGGCAGATCGAGAAGAAGACGCTGACCAAGCTGCGCCACCCCTCGCGCGGCTTCCAGCTTCGGGGCCTGCTCGACAGTGTCGATGCGCCGAGCTGACGCTCGACGTCCGCCGTGCGTGCTCGCAAGCTCCGCGCCGCCGGCGAGGTCGATGCGCCGAGCTGACGCTCGACGTCCGCCGTGCGTGCTCGCAAGCTCCGCGCCGCCGGCGAGGTCGATGCGCCGAGCTGACGCTCGACGTCCGCCGTGCCTGCTCGCAAGCCCCGCGCCGCCGGCGAGGTCGATGCGCCGAGCTGGGAGATGACGGCCGTGTTGCAGCGCTGGGGCGCGTCGACCGCTGCCCTGGCGCTGCTGCTCGGCGCCTGCTCGGGCGCGTCGCCGGAGCCCGGACCCTCGGAGCCGGTCCCGACGGCGGCACCCGAGCAGCCAGCGTCACCGTCACCGTCCCCGTCCCCGACGCCGGCCGAGCCCGAACCCGAGCCGGAGCCGTCACCACCGCCCCCACCGCCGGTGCCCGAGGACCGCGACGTGCTGGTCGAGCGGTTGGACGAGCTGCTCGCCGCAGCCGCTGGCTCGCTCGACGGCGCCGAGCTGGCCGTCCTGGTCACCGACGAATACGGCCGCGAGGTGGCGAGCCTGGCGCCCGACGCGACCATGATGCCCGCCAGCACGCTCAAGGTGGTCACCGCCGCGGCGGCGCTGACCGAACTCGGCCCCGACGCCCGTTTCACGACCCGCGTCGACGCGACGGACGCCTTCGCCACCGACGGCGTCCTCGACGGTGACCTGGTGCTGGTCGGGGTCGGCGACCCGACGCTGGCCACGCCCGAGTACGGGCGCTGGATCTACCCCGCGCGGCCACGGACCCCGCTCGAGTCGCTGGCCGATCAGCTCGTCGAAGCGGGCCTGCGCCAGGTGACCGGCGACGTGCGCGGTGGCGCGCCGGGCTTCGCCGGACCGACCGAGGCGCAGGGCTGGCTGCCGCGCTACTTCTCCGACTTCGACGCCCGCTACATCAGCGGTCTCACCGTCGACGCCGGACTGGCGACCTCGATCCGCTGGCCACAGCTGGAACAGGAACGCGAGCAGCAGGCCGTGGACGGGGATGCGTCGGACCCCGACGCGGCCGGTGACACCGACGAGGCAGATCTCGAGGAGGCCCCTGACGAGCCGATCTCGATCCCGCTGGTCGGTTCGCGCGAGGAGATCGAGCAGCGACTCGCCGGACTCGACCCGCCCCTGGCACGGGTCGAGGTGGTGCGCGACCCGCGGGTGCAGGCGGCCAAGGACCTGGCACGTCTGCTGGAGGAACGCGGGGTCGAGATCGATGGTGAGCCGCGTCCGGCCCTTCGCATCGACGCCGTCGAGGAGGGCGTCGCCCACGTGGACAGCCCGCCGCTGGCCGACATCCTGCGGTTCGCGGTGCAGCGCAGCGACAACCATCTCACCGACCAACTGTTCCACGTCGTCGGACGTCGCCGGACCGGGGGCGCCAGCTGGAGCCGGGCCGAGCGCGCCGTTCACGACATCCTCGAGGAACTCGGCATCGACACGACCGGAACCCGGTTCGCCGACGGCTCCGGCCTCTCCCGCGACGACCGCGTGACGGCGCGTCTGCTGGTCGAGGTCGACCGGGCCATGTGGTCGGGCGAGCACGCGGAGACCTGGCAGTCGCTCCAGGCGGTCGCGGGCGAGAGCGGGACCCTCCGACAGCGTCTGCGCGGCACGCCGGTCGCGGGTCGTCTCCTCGGCAAGACGGGCACGCTCAACGACGTCACGGCCCTCAACGGCGCGGTCGTCGGGGACGACGGTGGGCGCTACCACTTCGCGGTCGTCGGGAACGAGGCCAAGGGGGCGGACCGTTGGGTGGTCCGGGCGCTCATGGACGAGCTGGCACTGCTGCTGGTCGCCGACCTGCAGGCGTGCCAGGTCACCCCCTTCGAGCGCCCCGATGAAGACCCGGCCGGCGCCGATGACGACGCCGACGACGAGGGGGAGGACGCCGCGACGGCGACGGCTCAGGGGCCGCTCGGCCGACCGCCCGCCGTGATCGTCTGCTGAGCGCCAGCGAGCGAGCCGCGCGCGATCCGTCCGCACGCCGCGCCTGTCGATGTCTGGTCGAGTGAAGCCACCGTTTACCGTGAGCGGAGCGCGGTGGGCCACACGACGAATCGAGAGCAAGCGTGCCAACGCACCACGAGGTCGACCTGACGATCATCGGCGCCGGACCGGCCGGTCTGTACGCCGCCTACTACGCCGGCTTCCGGGGGATGCGGACGGCCGTGGTCGACTCGCTGCCCGAGCCCGGGGGACAGGTCGCGGCCCTGTACCCGGAGAAGGCCATCTTCGACGTCGCCGGTTTCCCGACCATCAAGGGCCAGGAACTGATCGAGCGGTGCGTCGAGCAGGCCGCCCAGTACGACCCCACCTACGCCCTGGGACACCGCGCCGAGACGCTGACCAAGCATGACGACGGCAGCTTCACCATCGGCACCCACAAGGGGGACGAGGTGACGACCAAGGCGGTGCTCATCACCGGTGGCATCGGCACGTTCACGCCCCGCCCGCTGCCCGACGCCGCCGAGTTCGAGGGGCGCGGACTGGTCTACTTCGTGCGTGAGCTCGAGACGATGCGCGACAAGGACGTCCTGATCGTCGGTGGTGGTGACAGCGCCGTCGACTGGGCGCTCAACCTCGAGGGCATCGCACGCTCCATCACGCTGATCCACCGGCGCGACCGCTTCCGCGCGCACGAGGACTCGGTCAACAAGCTGCACGCCTCGTCGGTGCGCGTGATGACCTTCACCGAGGTGGCCCAGATCCGCGGGGGCGACGGCGTCGAGGAGGTGACCGTCTTCGACAACAAGACCGACGAACGCGAGACGCTCAAGGTCCAGTCGGTCGTCGCGGCGCTCGGCTTCACCTCCGACCTCGGTCCGCTCAAGTCGTGGGACATCGACATCGACGGGCGCCATGTGCTGGTCGACACGAGGATGCAGACCAGTATCGAAGGCGTCTTCGCGGCCGGCGACATCACCGAGTACGAGGGCAAGGTGCGCCTGATCGCGGTCGGCTTCGGTGAGGCGGCGACCGCCGTGAACAACGCCGCGGTCTACATCGACCCCAAGGCGCGGGTGTTCCCCGGGCACAGCTCCGGCTGAAGCCCGGCGCTCAGTGCAGGGTGGACGGTTCGGTCATCGCGGTGGGGGTCGGGCGCCCGAACAGGTAGCCCTGGGCCAGCTCGCACCCCACCGCGTGCAGCCGGCGCAGGTGCGTCTCGCGCTCGACGCCCTCGGCGACGACCTCGATGTCGAGGGAACGCGCCAGCGCCACGACGCCCTCGACGAGGTGGGCGGCGCGGTCGGACCCGTCGAGCGTCGCCACGAAGCTGCGGTCGAGCTTGACCTGGTCGATCGGAAGTCGCTGCAGCCACGTGAGCGTCGAGAATCCGGTGCCGAAGTCGTCCAGCGCGATCCGCACGCCGAGCTGCCGAAGCTGGGTCAGCTGCTCGACCACCCCTGGGAGGTCGACGAGCGCACGGCTCTCGGTGACCTCCAGCGTCAGGCTGCCGGCTTCGAGGTCGTTCGCGCTGAGCGCCTCCCGGACGCAGGCGCGGAGCCGTGGATCGATCAGGGTCTGCGCGGAGAGGTTGACCGCGACGTGGAACGGGTGCCCGGACCCGGCCCAGTCGACGGCCGCCGCGACGGCGCTGCGCACCGCCCACAGGTCGAGGTCGGCCACGTGTCCCGATTCCTCGGCGAGGGCGAGGAAGGCCGCGGGCGCCAGGACGCCGAGCTCCGGGTGGCACCACCGTGCGAGTGCCTCCTGGCCGACCACGGTGACCCGGGGCTCCCCCAGGTCGGAGGTGAGGCGCACGATCGGCTGGTAGTACAGCGCGAACTCGCCCGCGTCGAGACCTGCCCGTAGCTGGGCCGCCGACCGGCGGCTGGTCGTGCCACCGCGCGGCGTCTCGCCGTCGAGCACGATCTGGTTACGACCACGCTGTTTGGCCACGTACATGGCCGCGTCGGCGCGCCTGAGCAGGTGCCCACCGTCGTCGGACGCGCGCTGGACGGCGACGCCGATGCTGGTGCTGATCCGCAGCTCCCGCCCGTCGACGCGGAACGGGGCCGAGAACCCGTCGGTGATCCGGTTGGCCACGTCGCCGGCGCCGAGGTCGAGGTCTCCGCCGCGGAGCAGCAGGGCGAACTCGTCGCCGCTCAGCCTGGCCACGAGGTCGCCGGGGCGCAGGTGCGCGCGCAGCCGGGCGGCCACCTGCCGCAGCAGCTCGTCACCGGCGGCATGCCCGTACTGGTCGTTGACCTGCTTGAAGCCGTCGAGGTCGCAGAACAGGACGGCGACGCCGCCGTCCGACTCGCTCGTGGCGATCTCGCGCTCGAGGGTGTGCATGAACAGTGCGCGGTTGGGCAGGCCGGTCAGGCCGTCGTGCTGGGCCTGGTGGCGGATCCGCGTGACCAGGTGGGCGTTCTGCAGCGCCGTGGCGGCCTGGTCGGCGATGCCGGAGAGCCGCTCGACGGCCTCCGCGTCCGGCCATCCCGGTGGCGCGGGGTTGTTCTCCGTCGCCGTCAGGACGCCGAGCAACGTGTCGCCGGCCAGCAGCGGCACGACAACGACGGTCTCGGTGTCCAACGCCTCCAGCACCGAGCGGAGCACGGGGCTGACGTCGGCGCTGCGCAGGACGGTGGGTCGCCGGCGGGTGAGCATGCGTGCCAGCTCCGACGTCTCGTCGGGGCGGAGTTCGGTCTCGAGCAACGTGGCGCGGGTCTGCTCGGTCCCGCCGTGCGCAGCGAGGCCGCGCAGCGAGCCGCGACCGGCGTCCCAGGCCAGCAGGCTGGCGCGCGGTGCGCCGCTGATGGTCGGGGTCATGCGGACGACGACGTCGGCGATCTCCTGCTCGCTCGTCGTCACCGACAGCTGGTGCGCAAGGGTGAGCAGGTCGCGGGCCCGGGCCTCGTCACGCCGGGAGGTGTCCAGGGCCAGGACCAGTTCGAGCGCGGCAGCGGCGTGGGCGGCGTACGCGGACAGCAACGAGCGCTCGTCCCGCAGCCCGCGCTGGTCCGCGGCGTACACCGCGGCGAGACGCCCGTACTGACGGCGGGCGGTCGCGACGTCGACCACCACCACGTGGGGCCCGAGGTCCTCCCCGCCGAGCAGACGGATCGCCATGTCCTCGGCGGTCACCGGGTCGAGTCCCGCCCGGTGCACCAGTGGGGTGTCCGCACCGGGCGTCTCGACGGCCAGCAGGTACGCCGGCGCGATGACGGCCGACGCGGCTCGTTCGATGATGCGCGTGAGGGCCTGGTCGAGATCGTGGCTGCCGACGAGGTCCGACGCGGTCGACTGCAGCGACGCCAGTTGGGCGCGCAGGGCCTTGAGCTCGGTGTCTGCGCCGTCGCGTCGGGACCGCTGCCAGGGCCGCCGTCGTGCCTGCCAGGACAGGTCGTAGATACACGCGTCGTGGCCGTCCGACTGGCAGGCGGGATGCTCGATCCTCGCCGGCTCCAGCGAGAACACGGTCGGCACCGTCGAGATCAGCCCCTGCGCGTACGCGCAGTCGAGTCGCGAGTGCCGGTAGCCGGCGTGCAGTCGGAAGCTGATGCGGGCCTGAGAGGAACCTGCCTCGACGACCTCCATGGTCGAGGTGGTGGAGAACTTCGTGACCGCCGAGGGCAGCTGTCGGTAGACCTGGCGCGGCGACCCCAGTGCGCGCACGAGCAGCACGATGGCGGGCGCGAGGTTGTTCTCCAGCGCGGTCGCGCCGATCTTGAAGGCCGCCTCGGGGTCGTCGAGCACCTCGGTCGCCGCCTCGAACAACCGGATGCGCGTCTCGTAGGAGTACCACCGCGCCGGGTCGGTCAGCTCGGCGGCCGTGTGACGCAGGTCGGCGGCGGCCAGCAGGTCGTGGACCGCGGCTTCGCCACCGTGGTGGCGCACGTAGTTGACGATCAGCGCCGTCGTCGTGGCGGCCGTCTCCCGCGGCTCCGCCGCCGATGCCTGATCAGGGCCGTCGGCACGGGGAGGCATGTCGGCCATGCGCGTGTCCGTTTCACGTACGAGTGATTCGTGATGTCCGTCGGCAGGGCGCGGCGGACCTTGAGCGCGGGATCAGAGGCGCTCGACGGCGACGATGCGCTGCCGGGCGCCGAAGGTCGGTGCTCGAACGCCGGTCGCGAGCAACAGGCGCACGACCCGCCCGCGGTGGCCGGCGAACGGAGCCAGCAGGGCCAGCATCCGCTCGTCGGTGCCGCGGGGCTCGCCGGCCAGCGCCCAGCTGACCTGGTTCTTGACGTGGAAGTCGCCCACCTCGACCTGGTCGGCATCGCCGGCCGCGATGCGCAGCACCAGCGCAGCCGTCCAGGGCCCGAGTCCGCGGACGGCGCAGATGCGTGCGCTCGCCCGCGGCGACGGTTCGTCGATCGCCTGCTGGAGGTGGGCGGCGGACCGGCTGGCTGCGACGATCGCCTCCGCGCGGGCGCGTTCGACCCCGAAACGGTGGTACGCCCAGTACGGCAGCGCCGCCAGTCGCTCGGGAGCGGGCTGCAACCGCAGCTCGTAGGGGCCCGGCGCCGGCTCACCGTGCGCGCGCACCAGGCGCGTCCACGCCCGTGCGGCCTCGCCCGAGGTGATGCGCTGGGCCAGGATCGTCGGGACCAGGGCGTCCCACGCGACGCCGGTACGCCCGAGCCGCAGGCCAGGCCTTCGGCGGGCGGCGCGGGCGACGACCGGGTGCCGTTCGGGGACGAAACCGTCCCGATCGTCCGAGCCGCCGACGAGGGCGGGCGCCCGATCGAGCAGCCACGCGGCTCCGGGACCCCACGCCCGGGCGACGAAGCGGCCGTCGGGCTCGCGCATGACCTCGACGGTTCCCGGGCCGTCCGGCGTCCGCGAGCAACGCACGACACCGTCCCGGCGCAGTCGGATCGTCGGGTCCTGCGCGGAATGGACCAGCGGCCGCAGGGAGGCCAGCAGGTCGACAGGTCCGGGAACCGAGAAGCGACGCACGCCGCGGACCGTACCGCCCGTCGACGCGGACGGGCCCGACGCGAGCAGGTCGCGCCGGGCCCGTCGAGGTCTCGCGATCAGGCGGTCGGGTCGTCGACGTAGCGCAGGTAGGGGCGCTTGGCCTCGAAGTTCTCGAACCGGGCCCGGGCGTCCTCGTCGGACACGGCCGGGGTCACGATGACCCGGTCGCCCTTGGTCCAGTTGGCGGGCGTGGCCAGCCCTTCCTTCGCGGTGAGCTGCAGCGAGTCGATGACCCGGATCAGCTCGTCGAAGTTGCGGCCGGTCGCCGCCGGGTAGGTCAGGGTCAGCTTGACCTTGTTGTCGGGGCCGATCACGAACACCGAGCGCACCGTCGCGGTGTCGCTGGCGTTGGGATGCACCATGTCGTAGAGGTCGGCGACCTTGCGCTCGGGGTCGGCGATGAGCGGGAAGTTCAGCGCCGCGCCCTGGGTGTCGGCGATGTCTTCGTCCCAGCCGCGGTGGTCCTCGAGCGAGCTGACGGACAGGCCGATGACCTTGACGCCGCGACGGTCGAACTCGTCCTTGAGGTGCGCCACGGCGCCGAGTTCGGTGGTGCAGACCGGCGTGTAGTCCTTCGGGTGGCTGAAGAGCACGGCCCAGTCGTCACCCTTCCAGTCGTGGAAGTTCAGCTCGCCCTCGGTGGTGGCGGCGGTGAAGTTGGGGGCCTCGTCTCCGAGTCGGATACCCACGGTGGTCCTTCCTGGTGGAGTGGAAGGCGCGACGGTACGGAGCCCCACCGCGACCCCGCGCGGCCGTGGAGTGCCAACCGTGTAAACGGCGAGACGATCGGGATCGAATCAGAAGAGGGGGACCTGCTCGCCGGCGAGCGGGGAGGTGGTGACGGGGGTGGGGGCGACCGCCGCGCCGACACCGACGAGCTCGTCCGGCTCGGTGGGCATGGGCGGCATCGGAGGCACCGGGGGTGCGGTGACGGCACGCACGAAGCGTCGCGCCGGTGCGTACAGCCCGAGCGCGTTCAGGGTCGTCTGCACCCGGTCGTGGTCGACCCCCGCCGCGACGGCGGCGGCGACGTCGACCGTCAGGTGGGGGATCGGCGCCATGAGTTCGAGGTTGCGTTCGACGCGGTCGCGGCTCGAGCGCAGGGCTGCCTCGACCTTCGGTGCGAGATGCTGCAACGCGGCGTACATGGCGGGCACGGAGCCGTAGTCGCGCAGGAGCCGGGCCGCCATCTTCGGCCCGATCCCACTCGCCCCGGTCAGTCCGTCCGACGGATCGCCGCGGAGGGCGGCGAGGTCGGTGTACTGGGCCGGAGACACGCCGTACTCGGCCCGCACCGCAGCCTCGTCGTACACCTTGAGATCGGCGAAGGTCGCGCGGGGCCGCAGCAGGCGGGTGGTCGGCCCGACCAGGGCGGTCAGGTCCCGGTCCGAGCTCAGCACGTCGCAGGGCCATCCGCGGGCGACGCAGGCGTCGACGGTGGCCGCAAGCAGGTCGTCGGCCTCGGCACCCTCGACCTCGACGACCGTGAAACCGCAGTCCCGCAGGTGCCCACGCAGCGTCTGCAGGTGACCGGGCAGGTCGGGGTGGGTGGCCGCGCGGTTGGCCTTGTATTCGGGGAAGTCGAGCTTGCGCTGGTTGGTGGGATGGTCGAAGCCGACCACGACCGCGTCGTAGGGGCCCTCGATCCAGGCCGAGGCGAGCATCCCGACCACGGCGCCGGTGACGAACGGGGTCGTCCACCCCTCACGCTGCGCATCCTGCTGCGCGCTGTGGAAGCCGCGATGGCCCAGCGAATTGCCGTCGACCGCCAGGACGCGAGGTGAGGTCGGATCGAGGGGCACGGTGGGTCCTGGCGGATGGTCGGCGGGTCCGGTCGACGGTAGCGAACCAGTAGCCTCGGACCCATCCACCTCGGCCGGCTGCAGAAGGAGCGCGCGTGCCCCGTCGCATCCAGCGCGCACTCGTCACGGGCGCGTCTTCGGGGATCGGCGAGGCGTTCGTCCGCCACCTCGCTGCCCGCGGGGTGGAACTCGTGCTCGTGGCTCGCCGCGAGGATCGGCTGCGTGCCCTGGCGGCGTCGTCGTCGACCCGCGCCGACGTGCTGGCGGCGGACCTGACGGTCGCCGCCGACCTCGCGCGGGTCGAGGCCCGTCTGGCCTCGCACGAGGAGCCGATCGATCTGCTGGTCAACAACGCGGGCTTCGGTGCCTACGGTGCGTTCACGGAGGTCGAGGTCGATCGTCAGCATCGGATGGTCGAGCTCAACGTGGTGGCGCTGGTGCGTTGTGCCCACGCGGTGCTGCCACAGCTGCTCGTGCGGGGGACCGGCGGTGTCATCAACGTCGGATCCGTCGCCGGCGCCCAGCCCGACCCGTTCGCCGCGACCTACGGCGCCACCAAAGCGTTCGTACGGAGTTTCAGCCACGCGCTGCACGAGGAGGTCCGGGGTCGGGGCGTGACGGTGACGCTGCTCGCGCCGGGGCTCACGCGCACCGAGTTCGCCGACGTCTCGGATGTGCACGCTCCCGGAGCCATGGAGCGCATCGGGATGACGGCCGACGACGTGGTGGTGCGTGCGCTCCGCGACTTCGCGCAGGGGCGTGCGAACAGCATCCCCGGGACCAGGAACCTGCTGGCGGTGGCGGCTGGAGGGACCGCTCCGGTGGCGCTGTCACGGCGGGTCTCCGGGTTGGTCCACCGCCGGATGTCACACGGATGAGCGCCGCTACCGACGCCACCGACCCCGCCGACGCGGTGCACCTGCGGTTCCTGCTCGTACGGGAACTCCCGCTGCTCGTGGCCGGCGTGGAGGACGTGGGCCGGGGCGCGCAACTGCTCACCGCTCTGGCCGAACGCGGCCTCCCGGTCATCGACGGCTTCCTCGGGGTGTCGTTGCCACGCGGTGCCCGGGTCGGGTTCGCCGTCGATGCCGAGCACCTGCGTCTGGTCGACGAGCAGGACGCGACGCTCCTGCGGGCCCGACGCGAGACGGTCGACGAAGCCTGGCTGACGGCGGCCAGGCGCATGCGTGGCACGATGCTGGTGACCCTGCGCGACGCGGTGCTCTCGCCCGACGAGGACCCCGCACAGCTCGCGGCGCGCATCGACGGGCTTGCCCGTGCCGGGTCGGCCCGCGGCGCCGTCGTGGGGGTCGTCGAGGAGCGACCCACCCTGCCGCTGCTGTTCTGATCCGCCGCGCGTCACGGCTCGACGGCGGTCAACGCTCCGTGGCGGTCACCTCCGCCGCGACGCGGGACCTGCGCCGTCTGGCCGTCGCGACGGCCACCCCGAACAGCACCAGGGGCGCCCCGACCGCGAACGGCCCCGCCGGCAACTCGTCGAGGAGCAGCCATGCGAGCAGTCCGGCGCCGACCGGCTCGGAGAGCACGACGATGGAGACGACCGTCGCCGGCACGCTGGACAGCAGGGCGTTGAAGATCGTGTGACCGAGCAGCTGCGGGCCGACGACGATGCCGACGATGGCCAGCCACGTCGTCGGCGCATAGCCGGTCAGTGGCACGCGCAGGACCAGGCACACGATCAGCAGGGCGGCGGCGGCCCACGCATAGACGACGCAGGAGTACAACGTGGCGGGCACGTCGCGGCGCGCCACCCGGCCCGCCAGCAGGTACCCCGTGATCGCGATCGCACCGCCGAACGCCATGGCGTCGCCGAGCAGTGCCTGTGGGCCCAGGTCGATGGCGGCCGCGTCACCGACGCCGATGACGACCGCACCGACGATGGTGAGCGCCATGCCGATGACGGTTCGACGCTGGGTCCGCTCGCCCAGCAACCACCAGCCACCCAGCGCCACGAACACCGGCGACATGGTCACCAGCGTGACCGCGCTCGCGACCGTGGTCAGCGCGAGTGCGCCCTGGAACAGCGCGAAGTGCAGGGCCAGCGACAGCCCGGATCCGAGCAGCTGGCGGTGGCGGGTCGGGGTCAGCCGCACGCCAGCCTTGCGCCGCGACCGCAGCGCGAGCGGGCCCAGGGCGATGGCGCCCAGTGCGGTGCGCCAGAACGCGACCGCCAGGGCGGGGGCGGCGCCGGGCACCGCGGTGGCGACGCCGGGGTCCTCGCCCATGGCGACCCGGGCCAGGATCGCCGAGGTGGACACGGCGACGGCGCCGAGCAGCAGGCCGAGGAGGACGACGGGGCGGGGGAGGGGGCGCACGCGCCGAGCCTACTGGCGCTACACATGGGGCCATGAACCCCCACGATCTGTTGCGCACGCTCCTCGAGCCTGCACGGCTGGCGGTACTCGGGACGATCGCCGTCACGCCGGCCGACCTCGACGACATCACCGCCCGCACCGGCGTCGCCCGGCGGGAGGTGTTGCGGACGCTGGGTCCGCTGGTGCAGGCCGGACTGGTCGTGCGCGAGGGCGAGACGTACGTCGTCGACGGGCGGGCCTGGCGTGGGGTGGCGCAGGACCTGCCGCAGGCTGCGCCGGCCCACCCGCGCATCGCGTTCGGCATGACCGCGGAGGAGGCCGAGGTGCTGAGCCGGTTCTTCACCGGCGAACGACTCACCGAGATCCCGGCGACACGCGGGAAGCGACTGGTCGTCCTCGAACGCCTGGCGCTGGAGTTCGAACCCGGGCGTCGTTACCGGGAGCCGGAGGTCAACGAGGTCCTGGGCCGCTTCAACCCGGACTACGCGAGCCTGCGTCGCCACCTCGTCGACGAAGGGCTGCTGGATCGCGAGGCCGGCATGTACTGGCGTTCCGGCGGTCGGGTGTTCGAATAGCGCCGGACGACGCCCGGATCACAGATCGTCCTCGAAGCCGCGCAGACGGTGGGCGTGGGACGGGTGGCGCAGCTTCGCCAGGGTCTTCTTCTCGATCTGGCGGATGCGTTCCCGCGTGACGCCGTAGAGCTCCCCGATCTCCTCGAGGGTCCGCGGTTCCTCGCCGAGCAGTCCGTAGCGCAGTTCGAGCACCCCGCGTTCGCGTTCGTGGAGCCCCTCGAGCGCCAGCACCACCTCCTGGCGCGCCATGCCGGCAGTGGCGACGCGCTCGGGATCCTCCGCGTCGTCGTCCGCGACGAGGTCGCCGAGCGTCGCGTCGCCGTCCTCGCCGATGCTGCGATCGAGGGAGGTGATCTCGCGGCCCGCCAGCCGCAGCTCCCGCAGACGTTCCAGGCTCAGGCCGAGGTCGTCGGCCACCTCGGCGTCGGTGGGTTCGCGTCCGAGCACCTGCAGCAGCTCGAACTCCGTACGGCGCACCTTGGCCACCAGCTCGTGCACGTGCACGGGCAAGCGCACCGCGCGGGCCTTGTTCGCGGTGCCACGGGTCAGCGCCTGGCGGATCCACCAGGTCGCGTAGGTGGAGAACTTGTAGCCCTTGGTGTGGTCGAACTTCTCCACGCCGCGCATCAGGCCGAGGTTGCCCTCCTGCACCAGTTCGAGCAGCGACAGGCCCCGACCGAGGTAGCGGCGTGCGACCGACACCACCAGCCGCAGGTTCGCGGTGACGAGGCGTTCCTGGGCTCGCGCGCCGTCCTCGGTCAGCCGCCGCAGCAACGCCAGGGTGTCGGGCGGCAGGTCGTCGGCGCCGAGTGCCTGCTTGGCCGCGACCCCGGCGTGATAGCGCTTCGCGAGGTCGACCTCCTCCTCGGCGGTCAGCAGCGCCACGCGTCCGATCGCGTTGAGGTACTGCCGGACCCCGTCGGTCGTCGACGTCAACAGCGTCGGCGGCGGGGGCGCGACGTCACCGGTGAGGTCGTCGACCACCTCGAGGCCGGCGTCACGTGCGATCGTGGCCACCTCGTCGGGCCAGTTCTCGGGGTCCTCGAGGGGGTCGTGCAGGTCGTGGATCTCGCTCAACAACACGTACCCGCGGCCGGCGGCCTGCGACCACAGCTCCTGCAGCCCCGTCCGATCGGCGATCATCCCGGTATCGGCCACGCCCCACCCCTTGGTCGGACCGGAGAACGCGGCCTCGACCTGCTCGGCTGAACGCCGTGGACACTAGCGCCTGACGCTCTTCGGAGGACTGCGACGGCCACCGCCGATTCAGTCGACGGCGAGTTCGAGCCAACGGTCCTCGGCCTGGCTGAGCTCGGTCTCGACGGTGCGGAGCCGGGTCTGCAGGTCCGTCAGCCGTTCGACATCCGTTGCGGCCGTCACCATCTCGTCGTGCAGGCGGTCGCGCTGGGCACTGAGCCGCTCGACCTGCTGCTCCAGCCGCCGTGCTTCCTTGCGGGCCGCCTGTCGCGCCCGGTTGTCCTGGGCGGATGCCGTCGTCGCCGTCGGCTTCGCCTCGGCCCTTGCGGCGACGGCACGGGTACGCGCGAGGTGCTGCGCGCGGTAGGACTCCCAGTCGAGGTGCTCGGTGAGCCGGCCGTGCTCCACGGCGACGATCCGGTCGGTGAGACGGTCCAGGACGTAGCGGTCGTGGGAGGCCACGATCAGGGTGCCGGAGAAGCCGTCGAGGTGGTCCTCGAGGACGGTGAGGGTGTCCAGGTCGAGGTCGTTGGTGGGCTCGTCGAGCACCAGCACGTTGGGTGCCGCCACGAGCAGGTGGAGCAGCGCGACGCGACGGCGCTCGCCTCCGGAGAGCAGCGACAGCGGCGTCCGCTGCAGTTGACCGTCGAACCCGAAACGCTCGGCGAGTCGGTGGGCGGGCAGCGACTCACCGTTCGCCAACGGCACGAACGCCGCGATGTCGAGGATGGTGTCCAGCACGGTGCGGTCGGCCTGGCCCGGGCCGTCACCGGCGCGCACGTCCTGTTCGTACAGCGCGAGCTCGACCGTCGTGCCGGTCCGGACCTCGCCCTCGTCGGGTGCGAGCCGACCGCTCAGCACCTGCAGCAGGGTCGTCTTGCCGGCGCCGTTGGGCCCGACGATCCCGACGCGCTCCCCGGGCCCGATGCCGAGGTCGACCCGGTCGAGGACGGTGTGCTCTCCGCGGGTCACGCGCACCCCGCGCAGGTCCAGCACGTCGTTGCCGAGGCGGGTGCGCCCGGTTCCGAGTTCGAGCGGCTTGGCATCGGCGTCACCCGCCGCGGCCTCGCCGATGACCTCGACCTGTTCGATGCGGAACCTCGGCTTGGAACTGCGCGCCTTCGGGCCGCGACGCAGCCACGCCACCTCCTTGCGCAGCAGGTTGCGTGCACGGGCGGTCGTCCGCTCGCGGGTCGCGGCGCGGTCCGCCCTGGCCTCGAGCAGCGACGAGTACGACCCCTCGTGCCAGTAGACGCGCTCGTCGGCGAGGTCCAGCATCCGGTTGGCGAGCCGTTCGAGGACGTAGCGGTCGTGGGTGACCAGCAGCAGCCCACTGCTGCGCCGACGCAGTTCGTCCTCCATCCAGTCGATGGTGTCGACGTCGAGGTGGTTGGTCGGTTCGTCGAGGATCAGCAGGTCCGACGGCGCCAGCAGGGTCTGGGCGAGCGCGACACGGCGCCGCTGCCCGCCAGACATCCGGGCCGTGGACTGCTCCGGGTCGATCCCGACCACCGACAGCAGGCGCTCGGCGTCGTGCGGCGCCGCGGTCGGGTCGCCCGCGAGCACGACGTCGATCGCGCGCTCGTCGGCGAACACGGGTTCCTGGGCGAGCCACCCGATGCGCAGGCCCGATCGCGCGACCACGCTGCCGGCGTCGGGAGCGCGGTCGCCCGCGACGATCCGCAGCAGGGTCGTCTTGCCCGACCCGTTGGGTCCCACGATGCCGACGCGGTCGTCGGAGGTCAGGCCGAAGGAGGCGTCGGCGAAGAGGGTTCGACCCTCCACGGACGCCGTGACGGAGTCGACGGACACGAGGTGCATGGCGGCGCAGGGTAGGCTCGCCGGCTCGCCCCCGCCGTTTCGCAAGGCCCTCCTCGTGATCAGCCTGTCCGGTGTCGGCGTCGACATCGGCGCCCGCACCCTGTTCTCCGACGTCTCGTTGCGGTTCCCGCCCGGCCGTCGCGTCGCCCTCGTCGGTGGCAACGGTGCCGGCAAGACCACGCTGCTCAACGTCGTCGTCGGCAACCGCGAACCCGACCGGGGCATCGTGAGCCGGCCGAAGGACCTGCGGATCGGGTGGCTGCCCCAGGACGTCGTCGACGCCGTCGGGGAGTCGGGCACCGTTCTCGACCACGTGCTCGAGGGGGCGTCGCACATCCTGCGCTACGAGCACGAGATGCGGGACCTCGAGCGGCGCATCGAGACCGTCGACGAGGCCGAGCAGGAGCGCCTGCTCAACCACTACGCCAACGTCCAGGACCGCTTCCAGCAACTCGGCGGCTACGAGGTCGAGGCCGAGGCGCACCGGGTGCTCGCGGGGCTCGGGTTCGCTCCCGACGATGCCGCCCGCTCGACCGGCGAACTCTCCGGAGGCTGGCGCGTGCGCGTCGCGCTGGCCCGCCTGCTGCTGGCCAAGCCGGACCTGCTGGTGCTCGACGAGCCGACCAACCACCTCGACCTCGACACCATCGCCTGGCTGGAGCAGACCCTGCACGACCTGCCCGGCGGATTGCTGTTCGTCAGCCACGACCGCGACTTCATCGACGGCGTGGCGGACCGCATCGTCGAGCTGGCGGCCGGCACCGCCGCCGAGTACACGGTGCGCGGCGGCACCACGGCGGCGGAACAGGGCGGGTTCGCCTCGTTCGTCGCCCAGCGCGAGGACCGGCTGGCCCAGCTGCGGGCCGCCAAGAGCCAACAGGACCGGCAGCTCGCCCAGGCGGAACGCTTCATCGAGCGCTTCCGCTACAAGGCGAGCAAGGCCCGCCAGGTGCAGTCGCGGATCAAGGCCGTCGACAAGGTCGACCGGATCGAGATCCCCGACCACCGTCAGCTCGTGGCCCGGTTCGCCTTCCCGCAGCCACAGCGCTCGGGTCGCGTGGTCGCCGAGCTCAGCGGCGTCAGCGTTCGCTACGGCGACAACCAGGTCCTCGACGGCGTCGACCTGGCCGTCGAGCGTGGCCGCAAGGTGGCCATGATCGGCCCCAACGGTGCCGGCAAGACCACGCTGCTGCGGCTGCTCGCCGGTTCGCTGACGCCGGACACGGGGACGGTCGAGCTCGGGCACAACGTCGACGTCGCCGTGGTCGACCAGCACCAGGCCGAGGTGCTCGACCTCGACCGCACCGTCGTCGAGGAGTTCCGCACCGCCCTGCAGGAGCGTCATCGTGACGTCAACCACCGCTCGATGCTCGGGGCGTTCGGCTTCCCGGGCGACCTCGCCGATCGCAAGGTGGGGGAGCTGTCCGGCGGTGAGCGCACCCGGCTCGGGCTGGCCAAGGCCATGGCCTCGCCCGTGAACCTGCTCCTGCTCGACGAGCCGACCAACCACCTCGACCTCGCCAGCAGGGACGTCCTCGAGGACGCGCTCGACGCCTATCCCGGCACGGTGCTGCTCATCACCCACGACCGGCACGTCATCCGTGGCGTCGCCGACGCCATCGTCGAGGTCGGCGGCGGGCGCGCGCGCTGGTTCGACGGGACCTACGAGGAACTGCAGTGGCGTCGCGACGCCGAGCCGGGCCCCGGTCGGTCCGCTCCCTCGGGACGCTCCGGCGCGGCGCCCGGCGGACGTGGCGGTGGCGGCGCGGACGACAAGCGCCGCGCCGCGGAGTCGCGCAACGCCCGCCACCGCGCCACCAAGGACCTCCGCCGCGAGGTGGGCCGCCTCGAGGACGAGCTCACCCGCGTCGAGCAGCGCGTCGCCGAACTCACGCGCGAACTCGCCGATCCCGGGGTCTACGGCGATCCCGACCGGGTCAAGGCGCTGGTCGCCGAGTACGGCCAGGCCAAGGACCGCGCGGCCGGCCTGCTCACCGCCTGGGAGGACGCGCAGACGCGTCTCGAGCAGGCCGAGGCCGCGCTCGACTGACCCGCCGCGCCGCGCCGGGCACGGGCATCGTCGGACCGACGCAAGCCGCGTAACCCGTGTCGCCTCGGCTCGTTGACGTCTGCGAGCCCGGCACGCCGATGCCGACCGGGCGGGAGAGCGGGGAGCGAGATGGCACGCAGGCGGCTCATGACGATGCTGGCGACGCTGGTCGCCGTGACGGGCGTGTACGCGGCCCCGGTCGCGGCGCAGAGCCTGCCGCTGCCGGACGTCGGCGGTGGAAGCGTCGACGACAACCTGGAGGTCGAACTCGACGTCCGGCTCGGCGACGAGGTCGAACTCGGCCCGAAGCTCGGTGTGGGGACCGACGACGGCGTCCCGCAGCTCGAGGCGGGTGGCAGGGTGAAGGTCGGCGAGACCGAGGTCGACCTCGGCCGGAGCGCCCCGCCGCCGCCCGGACCAGCGCCGTCGCCCTCGCCGTCGCCCTCACCCTCACCCTCGCCGTCGGACCCGCCGTCGGACCCGCCGTCGGCCGACCGCTCGGACGACGGCTCGGCGCCGCGCCCCGAGCCCACGCCCGACGACGAGGTCGAGGCGGCCGGTGGTGCCGTGACGTGGACGCCACGACACCAGGCGCAGTTCGAGGCCTTCCGGGCCCTGCGCGACCACGACATCGCGTTCGGGACCAGCAGCTCCTCGGTCCTGCCGGGTGTCGAGCTCGCGCCGCGCCGCGTCGGGGACGAAGACGACGTGGTCGACCACCTGGTCTACGACGTCCCTGAGGTCGCGCCCGGTGTGGCCGCGGCCTCACCCGTGGAGTCTCGTACGGGCGCGACGCTGGTCGCCGCCCCCGTCGGTGCGCCCGGACGGCAGGTTCCGCTGCCGTTGCAGGTCCTGACCGGCGTGTTGCTCGCCGGTACGGCCCTGGCGTGGAACCTCACCCGCCGTGAGCTCGGGTGGGCATTCTCCGGTCTGCGCGACCGCGCCTGACCGGCCGCGGTTCTCCGACCGCCGGCGCCGGGAGCCCATCCCGGCCGGGGCGGGTTGACGCCGGTGTCACGTTGCGGGCGGCGGAACGGATGCGCGAACATCGTTCCGTGCGCTTGGTGGTGGCGAGGCCTGCGGCCGGCCGTCCGCGTGCCCGCATCCTCGAATCCGAACGGAGCCTGCCGTGCCCGAGCTCGACGACGCCTACTACGTCGACGGTGTCCGCCTCCCCATCGGCCGCGCCAAGGACACCGGCTACTACGCCGGCACCCGCGCCGACGACCTGTCGGTGCGTGCCATCCGCGCGCTGCTCGACCGCAACCCCTCGGTTCCCGGTGAGCGCATCGACGACGTCGTCTGGGCCGCGACCGCACAGGTCGGCGACCAGGGGCTGACACTGGGGCGCTCGCTTGCGATCCTCGCGGGGCTCGGGAAGCAGGTCCCCGGCTATGCGCTCGACCGGATGTGCGCCGGCGCGCTGACGGCCATCGTCAACGCCGCGAACGCCGTGCGGGTCGGGGCGCAGGACCTCGTTCTGGCCGGTGGTGTCGAACACATGGGTCACCATCCCATGGGCGACGAGGTCGACCCCAACCCGCGCTTCCTGTCCGACCGGCTGGTCGACCCCTCGGCGCTCGTGATGGGCAACACGGCCGAGAACCTGCACGACGTCTATCCCGAGGTCACCCGCGAACGTTGCGACGCCTACGCCCTGGGGTCACAGGAGCGCGTGGGCAAGGCCCGCGCGGACGGCGTCTTCGACGCGCACGTCGTGCCCGCGACGGTGTGGTCGGCGCAGGACGGCTGGCGGGTCGTACGCGAGGACGAGCATCCCCGGCCCGGCACGACCATGGAGGACCTGCAGCAGCTGCGTTCGCCATTCCGCGCAGGCGGTTACGTCACGGCCGGCAACGCGGCTGGTCTCAACGACGGTGCCGGTGGCGTGCTGCTCGCCTCGAAGCGCGCGGTGGAGGAGTACGGCCTGGCGCCCACCATGCGCCTGCGCGACTACGCCTTCGTCGGCGTCGAGCCCGAGACGATGGGGTCGGGGCCGATCCCCGCCACCGAGAGGCTCCTGCAGCGCACCGGCCTCGCCATCGACGACCTCGACGTCATCGACATGAACGAGGCGTTCGCCGTCCAGTGCGTCGCCTTCCTCGACCACTTCGGCCTTCCGCTCGACGCGCCCCACGTCAACCCCTACGGCGGCGCGATCGCGATGGGCCACCCCCTGGCGTTCTCCGGTGCGCGGCTGGCGATGGAGGTCGCGACCTACTTCCAACGCAACCCCGACGCACGCCTCGGCCTGACCACGATGTGCGTCGGCCTCGGTATGGGTGCCGCCGTGCTGTGGGAGCGGGTGTGACGCACAGCGCCCCACGGCCAGGAACGACTTCGCAGGAGCGACCCATGAGCGACGACGTCCACACCCGCTTCAAGCTGACCTACACCGACGCCCCTCGCGCCGGCCGGCTCGCGATCCTCACGATGGACAACGGGCGCGACTACACCAAGCCCAACACGTTCGGCGCCCAGGCGCTGCAATCGTTGTCGGCGGCGCTGGACGAACTGGCGACGCAGACCGACGTCAAAGGGCTGCTGCTGACCGGCAAGCCGTTCATCTTCGCCGTCGGGGCCGACCTGACCCAGTTCGCGGGCATGGACGCCGAGGGCGCGCGCGCCGGTGGCGAGGGCGGTCACGAGGTGTTCGCCCGCCTGATGGCGTTGCCGTTCCCCACGCTCGCGGCGATCAACGGCGCGTGCATGGGCGGCGGGCTCGAGATCGCGCTGCACTGTGATTACCGGACCGTGTCGACCGGTGCCGCGGCGATCGCGTTCCCCGAGGTCTTCCTGTCGATCGTGCCGGGCTGGGGCGGTACCCAGTTGGCGCCGAGGATCGTGGGCGCGCAGAACGCGGTCGACGCGATCGTGGTCAACGCGCTCGACAACAACAAGATGATGAAGCCGAAGGAAGCGTTCGAGCGCGGGTTCGCCGACCGCCTCATCGACTCCGCCGTGTTCCTCGACGACTCCATCGCCCTGCTCGAACGCCTCGTCACCGGCGAGGAGACCATCGTGCGCGAGGTCGATGCGACGGTGGGCCTGGACGAAGCACTCGCCAACGCCCGCGCGTTCGCCGACGCCAAGGTCCACGGCGCGACCCGGGCCCCCTATCTCGCCCTCGAACTGATCGAGTTCGCCGCGCGTGGCGGGGACCTGGCCGAAGGGCGTGCGCGCGAGGCCGAAGCGCTCGCGACGTTGTTGCCGGCCCACCAGGCACAGGCGTCGGTGTACGCGTTCGACCTGGTCCAGAACCGGGCCAAGAAGCAGCCCTGGCGCCCGGACGCACGGCCGCGCCGCCTGCAGAAGATCGCCGTCGTCGGTGCGGGGCTGATGGGCGCGCAACTCGGCGCGCTCCACCTGCAACGGCTGGAACTGCCGCTCGTGATGAAGGACATCGACGAGGGCGTCCTCGGCCGTTGTCGCGACCACATCGAAGGCGAACTCGACAAGCAGGTGGCGAAGGGCCGGATGAAGGCCGGCAAGGCCAGCTTCCTCAAGGGGCTGGTGACCTACACCACCTCGTACGAGGACGTCCGCGGCGCCGACTGGGTCATCGAGGCCGTGCTCGAGCGCATGGACCTCAAGCAGGCCATCTTCGGCGACCTCGAGGCGGTGCTCGACGACGGCGCGATCCTGGCCACCAACACCTCGTCGCTGTCGGTCGGGGAGATGGCCGGGAAGCTGTCGCACCCCGAGCGGGTGGTCGGCTTCCACTTCTTCAACCCCGTCGCCGTCCTGCCCCTCGTCGAGGTGATCAAGCCCGAAGGCGTGGCCGACAAGGCCATGGCGACGGCGTTCGACGTGGCCAAGAAGCTGAAGAAGACGGCCGTCCAGTGCGCCGACCGGCCGGCGTTTATCGTCAACCGGCTGCTGTCACGGTTCAACGGCACGGCGGTGACTGCACTGCGGCACGGCAACGACTTCCGGCAGATCGACGAGGCCGTCAAGGGTCTCGGGCTCCCGATGGGGCCGTTCGAGCTGTTCGGCCTGGTCGGGCTGAAAGTCGCCTTCCACACGGCGCAGACGCTCGCGGACGCGTTCCCGGACCGGTTCGTGATCGACGACAACTTCCGGGCGATCGCCGACAGCGACCTGCCGGGGATCTACGACTGGTCCGCCGGCGGCGAGGTGTACGCCGGGATCCGCGACCTGGTCCAGGTCGACGCCGGGGCGACCCCGCTCACCGACGACGAGATCCGCCGGATGGCGCTGGAGGCCGCCGCCGACGAATGCGGACGGATGCTCAACGACGGCACCGTCGCCGACGCGCGTGACATCGACACGGGGATGATCATGGGGGCCGGCTTCCCGTTCTTCATGGGCGGGCTGTGCCGACACCTCGACCAGACCGGCATCAGCGAGCGCGTCCTCGGCCGCACCCTCATCACCCCCGAGGACCACGCCCAACGCTGACCCCCGCACCAACGTGGAAGGGTGCATCCTGACGCGCAAATGCCCGAGTCAGGATGCACGCTTCCGCGCGCGTGAGGCGAGCACGGCGGACAGCAGCACGACGAAGTCGTCCCACTCGCGGTGGAACATCTCCCACGTCAACGGCAACACCACCCACTGGTCGGTCGCCGCGATGGCATTCTGTCGAGCGACGTCGCGCCGGAGTTGCGTCACCGTCGAGTGAAAGCTGAAACCGAGGCATTCGACGGCGACGCCCAGCGCCGACCAGACGATGTCGAGACGGCGGACGCCGTCACGCGTGGCGACCTCGCCTTGCTGCCCATCCGGTTCCAGACCCGCCTCCTTCAGGCGCGCGACGACACGGTGCTCGAAGCCCGAGTCCGAGCCATCGTCGGCGAGCAGCGAGACGACCCGGCGCAGCTGTGCCCGTCCGCGGAATCGGCGGTCGCGTTGCAGCAGCGCCGCAGCCTCCGACAACGCCATCCGACGCCGCAGACGCACGTCGATCGCGACGTTGGTGAGCGTCGTTTCGTCGGCCAAGCCCGCCAACTCGCGCAGCAGTCGGACCTGGGTCACGACCTCGAGGCCGTCGACCACGGTGACGTCACCACTGGGCAGCTGGCGGTAGCGGCGCGTGGTGACGCGGTCTCCCTCGACGGCGGCGACGCCAACTGGTCGCAGCAGCTCGAGCTTGGTCGGCGCGGCGCGCCGGAGTCCATGGAGTGCGGCCGCGGACCAGCCCGTGACCACGCTGCGCGGGTACGCCAACAGCGCTGCCTGCAGACGTGCCTGCAGGGTCTCCGCAACGCCCGGCAGCAGCCAGCAGCCGGGCGCCAGCTCGGACCAGCTCTCGCGGCAGGCGCGTGACGCCAAGGTCGATGGCGACAGACCGGCGTCCCGCGCACAGACACGCGAGACCACGCCGTGTTGTCGGCCAGCGATCGTGTGCAGCGCGCTCCAGGTCATGCCGGCAGCATCGCGGTGGTGAACCGCCTGCGGTGATCCGGCGCGTTTCGGACCGTGGATGAGCCCGGCCGAGTGCATGCGTGCATCCCGCCCTGACTCTGTGCGCGTCAGGATGCACGAATCCGGCGGGAGCCGCGAAAACGTCCGGCCGGCGCGTCTGCGCCGGCCGGACGGAATCATCGCGGTGGGGTCAGCGGTCGGTGACGGGGACGTAGTCGCGTTCGCCTTCGCCGACGTAGAGCTGGCGAGGACGCACGATGGCCTGTTCGTCGTCGAGCAGGTTCTCCTGCCAGTGGGCCAGCCAACCGGGGATACGCCCCATGGCGAACAACACCGGGAACATCGAGGTCGGGAACCCCATCGCCTGGTAGATGATGCCCGAGTAGAAGTCGACGTTGGGGTAGAGCTTGCGCTCGACGAAGTAGTCGTCTTCGAGGGCGATCTTCTCGAGCTCGACGGCGATGTCGAGCAGCTCGTTGCGGCCCGTGACCTCGAACACGTCGTGGGCGAGCTGGCGGATCACCTTCGCGCGCGGGTCGTAGTTCTTGTAGACGCGGTGGCCGAAGCCCATGAGGCGGAACTTGCCCTCCTTGGCGGCGGCGACGTAGTCCGGGATCTGGTCGACCGAACCGATCTCCTCGAGCATCGTGAGCACGGCCTCGTTGGCACCGCCGTGCTTGGGGCCGTAGAGGGCGGCGGTCGCGCCTGCGGCGGCCGAGTACGGGTCGGCGTCCGACGACCCGATGGTCCGCATCGTCGTGGTCGAGCAGTTCTGCTCGTGGTCGGCGTGCAGGATCAGCAGCACGTCCATGGCCCGCTCGAGCACCGGGTCCGGCTCGTACTTGAGCTCGGTCGTCTTCCACATCATGTTGAGGAAGTTGCCGGCGAACGTGAGGTCGTTGTCGGGGTAGGCGTAACGCATCCCGATCGAGTGCCGGTAGGCGAACGCGGCCAGGGTCGGGAACTTCGCGATCAACCGCACGATCTGCTTGTGACGGTTGTCGGCGTCGCCGATGTCCTTCGCCTCGGGGTAGAACGTCGAGAGCGCACCGACCGTGGACACCAGCATCCCCATGGGATGGGCGTCGTGGTGGAACCCGTCCATGAACTGCTTGATGTTCTCGTGGATGAAGGTGTGGTGGGTGATCTCGTAGACCCAGTCGTCGTACTGCTGCCGGGTCGGAAGTTCGCCGTGCATGAGCAGGTAGGCGACCTCGAGGAACGACGAGCCCTCAGCGAGCTGCTCGATCGGGTAGCCGCGGTAGCGCAGGATGCCGGCGTCGCCGTCGATGTAGGTCACGTCGCTGCGGACGTTCGCGGTGTTCTTGAACGCGGGGTCGTACGACAGCAGGCCGAAGTCGTCGTCACCGACCTTGATCTGGCGCAGGTCCATGGCCCGGATCGCGCGGTCCTCCACCGGGATCTCGTAGGTCCGCCCGGTGCGGTTGTCGGTGATGGAGAGCGTGTCCTTGGTGTCGCTCATCGGGCAGGGGTCTCCTGGTTGGACGGGCGCGGGAAGTGCCTCCAACGCTAGCGGCCACGACGCCCTGCCGTGTTCGCCGAACGTCGGGGGCGGCGCCCTCGCGTTCCCCTCGCCTCGTGGGCCGGCAGTCGGTCGTGGGGGTCCTGACGGGCGCTGAACGCACGGGTCGGGCCAACGAGGAAGGTTGCAGCTTCAAGTATCGTTGTGCTTGCATACGCAACTATCCACGGCTCCGAACCGGAGTGCACCCCCCTCGCGGCTCCCGCGCCGCACGATCCCGAAGGACGCAACCTCATGAGCACCGCCACCTCCACCCTCCCCACCACCGGCACCTGGGTCATCGACGCGTCGCACTCGAGCGTCGAGGCGATCGCCAAGCACCTGGTCGTCAGCAAGGTCCGCGGCCGCTTCAGCCGCTTCAGCGGCACCGTGGTCATCGCCGACCAACTCGAGAACTCGACGGTCGACGTGACGATCGAGGCCGCCTCCATCGACACCAACGACGAGCAGCGCGACGGACACCTTCGCGGCGAGGACTTCCTCGACGTCGACAACCACCCGACCCTGACGTTCCGTTCCGACCGCGTGAAGGAAGCGGGTGACCACTACGTCGTCCCGGGTGAGCTCACCATCCGCGGCGTGACGCGTCCCGTGGAGCTCGAGGTCGAGTACCTCGGGCTGATCAAGGACCCGTGGGGCAACGACAAGGCCGGCTTCACGGCCAGCACGACCATCGACCGCGAGGACTTCGGCATCACCTGGAACGCGGCGCTCGAGACCGGCGGCGTCCTCGTCGGCAAGACCCTCAAGATCGAGATCGACCTGCAGCTGGCGCAACAGGCCTGACCCGCAGGCGACGAAACGCCCCGGCACCGCACCCGCGGTGACCGGGGCGTTCGTCGCGGCCGGCAGGACGGTCCGTCACACGGGAGCGGTCAGGCGGTCGTGTCGGTGCCCCGTGCGCGCGAGGCGATGCGGTCCAGCGCCCGGATGAGCACCTCGACCTCGTCGTCCTCGAGCAGCGACGTGAAGTGCTCGTCGACGCCGCGCAGGTGCGTCGGTGCCGTCGAGCGCAGCATCTGCAGACCCTGCGGCGTCAGTTCGGCGAAGGTCCCGCGGCGATCGTCCGGGCACGCGGCCCGCTGGACCAGCCCCTCGGACTCCATGCGGTCGACCAGGCGGGTCAATCCGCTCTTGGACAACAGCACGGCCTCGGCGAGTTCCTGCATCCGCAGGCGGTGCCCGTCGGCCTCCTGCAGGTGGACCAGGACGTCGTACCAGGCCAGCGGCAGCTGGACCTGTTCACGCAGTTCGCGGCCGAGGACATCGGTGACGCGGGCGTGCGCCTCCAGAAATGCCCGCCAGGCGGCCAGCCGCTGGGCGGGGATGCGGGCATGGCCGGTGGCGGCGGGGGCGGTGTCGGTGCTCATGCCGCGAATGCTACCCATGCGGCCCGGGGCGATCCCTCCGCTCCGGCGTTGCGGCCACCTCGGTACCGCGGGCGTCGACGTGGCCGCTGCCGTCCGCCGGCTGGCAGCGCGGGCACCAGTACACCAGCCGCTGTTGCTCGCCCAGGTGGCCAGCACGGATCGCGCTCCCGCACCGCCGACACGGTGCCCCGCCGCGCCCGTACACCCACAGGGTCCCGACGGGTGCACCGGTGACCGTCGTGCGCGAGGACGATTCCAGGTTGCGGCGCAGCAGGCGCGCCGCCGTGTCGTAGACGGCGCGTCGCACCTCGACTGGAACGGCCGCCAGCGGCAGATGGGGGTCGAGACCGTGCAGGAACGCCACGTCACACCGGTAGACGTTGCCGATCCCGCAGGCCACCGACTGGTCCAGCAGGACCTCGCCGATGGGACGCCCGGGATCCTGGCGGTCGAGTCGCGCGAGGACGTCGTCGAGGTCGGCCCGCGGTTCGCACAGGTCGGGCCCCAAGCGGCGCAGCGTGGGATGTCGGGCCAGGCCCTGCTGGTCGAGGACCTCGACCACGGGGGCGGCGAAGCAGACCGCGGTGGCGCCCGCAACGCCCAGGACCACCCGGGCCGACCGCGGCGACTTCTGCCACCGCTCGCCCGGCCGGTAGACGTGCCACGACCCCGTCATTCGCAGATGAGTGTGCACCACCAGGCCTTCGTCGGTGTGGACGAGCAGGTGCTTGCCTCGCGCCTCGACGCGCGTGACGGTGGCGCCCGGGCGGGGCAGTGGTGGACGCAGGCGGGGGAGTTCGACCCGGGTGAGCGCCCGGCCGACGAGGACGGGGCGGAGCGCCGCTGCGGCGCGATGGATCGTGTCTCCCTCGGGCATTCCGTGAGCGTACGGGCGGGTGCGGCCCTCGATGCGACGAGCCTCCCACCGAAGGGTGGGAGGCTCGTCGTTGCGACGCGAAGACGTCGGCCGCGCGGCGCGGGCAGCAGGGCCGCCCGTGCCGGTGAAGTGCCTACAGGTCGTAGGGCCGCAGGGTCCCGCGGCCGTTCTCCTTGGCACGCTTGGCAGCGTCCTGGAGCAGCGCGCTGATCTTCTCGTTCAGCGCGTCCGGGAGGCTCGAGTCCATCCGGAGCTCGAGACCCTTGACGGCCTCCTTGACCTTGCTCTGCACGATGAGTGATTCCGCCATGACGGTCTCCTTCTGTCTGGATCGGGAGCGGCGGAGCACCATAGAACCCTCGAGGGCGGAAACGCGAGTACCCACCACGCGCCGAGGGGCCCGTCCACGCGACGCGCGGCCGGTCACGGACGCAGCGTCATCCCGCGATAGCCGGTGGTGAACCCCGCCTGCTCGAGTGCGGCCACCCAGCGCGGCTGCTCGTGGACAGGGTCGCCGTCCACCCGCAGTACCTCGAGCTTGCGGAGACGGCCTGGTCGCACCAGCAGGCGCAGAGCGGCCAGCCAACGCTCCGGCGCGACCGGGTGGTCGAAGGTCGCGAGACTGCGTCCTCCGCGTTCGACGAACACCGCCGGCAGCCCGTCCACGAGCACGACGAAGGCGCCGGCGGAACGGGCCGGTCGCCCGGCGCTGGGTGGCCAGGCCAGCGCCGCCCCGTAGGGCTGCGCGGGGTCGGTCGCCGCGAGCACCACCACGCGGCCCTCACCGGGATGATCGGGATCGAACCACGGCTCGTCCTCGGGTGCCTCGCGATGGCTTCGAAGGCGGTCGATCGCCCCAGAAGCCGCGAATTGTGCCGCTCCGAGCCCAGCGACGACGTAGCCGCGACGAACCTGACCGGCTTCCTCCATCGCCTTGAGCACGGGATAGACGGCACTGAAGCCGCCGGTCACCGCCTCGATGCGCAGCGCCTCGCGGGTGAGGACGCCGTGCCGCTCCAGCAGTTGTTCGGCCAGGGCGTGGGCACGCTCGGTCGCGGTCGGCGCCGGTTCGAGCAGTTCTCGGGTGAGCGACCAGCGACCCTGCGCCGACGGCGGGCCCAGGCGCGTGAGCCGTCCCGGTCGGGGGCGACCGCCCGCCCGTCCGCCCGAGGAACGCCTCGCCGGCCCGAGCGCGCGAACGGGGGCATACGTGTCGTTGGTGACCTCGCCGGCCCAGACCAGGTCCCACAGCGCCGCGAGCACCAGGTCCTGGTCCGGCACGCCGGAGGCCGCGAACAGCTCCGGCCAGAACGACGCACCCCGCTGCGCGAGGTGCGCACGCAGCGCATGGTGGACCTCATGTTCGGGTGGTTCGCCGACCGGAGTGGGGGCCAGCAGGTGCACCTGGTCGCGGAAGCACAACACGACCCGTCCGTCGCTGGCTCCGAGCGGCTCGACCCCGAGCCACACCACCTCGCCGGCGGCGACGAGCTGGTCGAGATCGCCGGGCCGATAGCCCTCGACCCTGGCGGGGAGCACGTCAGCCTCCAACACCGAGGCGGGAACGGGGACCCCCTGGAGCTGGGCGACGGTCTCGACGACGGCTTCGAGTCCGCGTCGTGGCCGTCCGGCGGCGCCGCGCACCTGTTGCCACACCGGCAGGAACCTCCCGAGTGCCGCCGCGTCGACCGGTTCGACCTCGGCCCGCAGCGCCGCGAGCGATCGACGTTTGAGCCGGCGCAGCAGCTCGCGGTCGATCCACTCGCGTTGAACGCCACCGGGTCGGAACTCCCCGTGGAGTACCCGGTCCTGGCGTTGCAACCACCGCAGCGTCGCCTCGACCCGCTCGACGGGAACGGACAGGCGTGCCGCGCACTCGGCCGTCGTGAACGGTCCGTGGGTGCGGGCATAACGGCCGACGAGGTCGCCCAGTGGATCGTCGACGGGCTCGGTGAACGCCTGCGGCAGCCCGGGTGGGAGCGCCACGCCGATGGCGTCGCGCAACCGGCTCGCGTCCTCGGCCGCGGCGTACCGGACCTCACCGCCCATGCGGACCTCGATGGCGCGACGCTCGGCGACGAGAGCGCGTACCCAGACGGTGGGGTCGCCCGTGGCGCGCTCGGCCATCTCCGGACCGGTGAGGTCACCGAGGTGGCGCAGCAGGTCGTGCAGCTCGTCGGCGTCCCGTGCCCGCCGGTCGAGCGGCGCGGCGCCGGCGTCGTCGCCACCCTCGTCACCCGCAGCCGGCGCCAGGTGCTGCAGCTCGCGCTCCAGCGCGGCCAGCACCTCGGCGTCGAGGAGGTCACGGAGTTCGTCGCCACCGAGCAGTTCGCGCAGCAGGTCCGCGTCCAGCGCCAACGCCGCCGCCCGTCGCTCGGCGAGCGGCGCGTCGTACTCGTACATGTACTGGCCGACCCAGCCGAACAGCAGCGACTGCGCGAACGGCGACGCGGACCCGGTCTCGACCGTGACCAGCCGCACGCGGCGGGCACGCAGGTCGGTCAGCAGTGTCCGCAGACCCGGCAGGTCGAACACGTCCTGCAGGCACTCGCGGGTGGCCTCGAGCAGGATCGGGAAGCTCGGGTAGCGCGATGCGACCTGGAGCAGGTCCGCGGCACGTTGGCGCTGCTGCCACAGCGCGGTGCGCTGTCCCGGCCGTCGCTTCGGCAGCAACAGCGCGCGCCCGGCCGCCTCGCGAAACACGGTGGTGAACAGGGCCGTGCCCGACAACTGCTCGACGACGAGCTGCTCGACCTCGTCGGGGTCGAGCAGCAGTTCCTCCAGCGGGATCTCCTCGAACAGGTCGCCTCCCGCCCCGGGAGCGACGGCCTCCTGCAGGCGCACGACGATGCCGTCGTCGGCCCACAACATCTCGGGGTCGAGGCCGAGCGCGCGCAGCCGTCCCTCGATCGCCATCGCCCACGGCGCGTGGACCTGCGCGCCGAACGGTGACAGCAGGCACACGCGCCAGTCACCGAGCTCGTCGCGGAAGCGTTCGACGACGATGGTGCGGTCGTCGGGCAGCGCGCCGGTGACCTCCGCCTGTTCCTCGAGGTAGGCCACGAGGTTGTCGGCGGCCCAGGGGTCGAGGTCGGCCTGTGCCTGCAGTCGGCCGACCTCGGCGGCGCGGTCGTTCCGCGCCGCCGCGAGCACCTCGCGGTGGAAGACGCCCATGGCACGGCCGAGCTCGACGGGCCGGCCGGGGCCGTCGCCGTGCCAGAACGGCAGCTTGCCCGGCTCGCCGGGTGCCGGCGTGACGACGACCCGCTCGTGGGTGATGTCCTCGATACGCCACGTCGAGGCACCGAGCACGAAGGTCTCGCCCGGGCGCGACTCGTGGACCATCTCCTCGTCGAGTTCACCGACCCGGGCACCGTCCGGCAGGAAGACCCCGAACAGGCCACGGTCGGGAATGGTGCCCGGGTTGGTGACCGCGAGTCGTTGCGCCCCGGCCCGCCCACGGATCGTGCCGGCGACGCGGTCCCAGACCACCCGTGGGCGCAACTCGCTGAACTCGTCGGAGGGATAGCGGCCCGCGAGCAGGTCGAGCACCGCGTGCAGCACGTCCTCGGACAGTTCGGCGAACGGTGCCGCCCGGCGCACCAGCGTGGCGATGTCGGTGACGGACCACTCCTCGAGCGCCACCATGGCGACGATCTGCTGGGCGAGCACGTCGAGGGGGTTGCGCGGATAGCGGGTCGACTCGATCTCGCCGGCGTGCATGCGTTGCACCACCACGGCGGTCTCGACCAGGTCGCCGCGGTACTTCGGGAACAGCACCCCCCGCGAGGGTTCGCCGACCTGGTGGCCGGCACGACCGATCCGCTGCAGGCCGCGGCTGACCGCGCCGGGGGAGGCGACCTGCACCACGAGGTCGACCGCGCCCATGTCGATGCCCAGCTCCAGCGAGGACGTCGCGACCAGTCCGCGCAGCCGTCCCGACTTGAGCTCGTCCTCGATGGCCAGCCGGCGTTCCCGCGAGAGCGAGCCGTGGTGGGCCTTGACCAGTTCGGGTGGCGGCGCGTCTCGTGAGCGGCCGTAGTCGTCCAGCGCCGCCTCGAGCTCGGCGCCTTCGAGCCCCTGCGCCTGCAGCGTCGCCTGGTGCTCGCGCAGGGCGTGCAGCTCGTTGAGCTTGGCGGCCAGCCGCTCGGCGAGGCGCCGCGCGTTGACGAAGATCAGCGTCGAGCGGTGGTCCAGGACCTCGTCGAGCAGGCGGGGGTGGACCGCCGGCCAGATGGACCGCCGTGACGGACCTGCGGCGGCGGGCCCGCCCGAGAGCGGCAGCGCGTCCTCGCCGGGCTGCTCGGAGCCGAGTTCGGCCATGTCCCGGACGGGCACGACCACCTGCAGTTCGAGGGGTTTGCGGACGCCGGCGTCCACGATCGTCACCGGCCGGGGTGCGCCGTCGACCTGGCCCCCGAGGAAGCGCGCGATCTCGTCGAGCGGTCGCTGCGTGGCCGACAGCGCGACCCGTTGGGGCGCCGGCCGCGGCGGCGCACCGTCGTCGAGGCCGCCCAGACGGACCTCGTGCTCCAGTCGCTCCAGCGTCAGCGCGAGGTGGCTGCCGCGCTTGGTCGGCGCGAGCGCGTGGATCTCGTCCACGATGATCGTCTCGACGGAGCGCAGCGACTCGCGCGCCCGCGAGGTCAGCATGAGGTACAGCGACTCGGGGGTGGTGATCAGGACGTCGGGCGGATTGCGGCGCATCCGCTCGCGTTCGGCGGTGGGCGTGTCGCCGGTCCGCACGCCGACGGTGGGTCGGTGCACCTGCCCGCCGTCGCGTTCGGCCGCCAGCCTGATGCCCTCGATGGGTGCCCGCAGGTTGCGGTCGACGTCGACCGCGAGCGCCCGCAGCGGCGAGACGTAGACCACCCGCAGCCGTTGCTCCTTGGGAGGTACCGGCGCGGTCATGAGCCGGTCGATGGCCCAGAGGAAGGCCGTCAGCGTCTTGCCCGACCCGGTGGGCGCCAGGATGAGCGTGTGTTCCCCGGAGGAGATCGCCGGCCAGCCCTGCGCCTGCGCCCCCGTGGGGGCCGCGAAGGTCGTCGAGAACCAGGTGCGGACGGGCGCACTGAACGGTGCGAGGACGTCGTCCGTCGGGTTCGGGGCGGTGCGCGACTCGCTCATCCGCCGCACGGTAGCCCTCGGGTGGGACCCGACCGGTCCCCATACCCACGTCCACCCGGGTCCGAAGGCCGGACATGTCCACCACCGTCGTGCTGTTCACCCGCGACCTGCGCCTCACCGACCACCTGGCGCTGACGGCCGCGGTGGGTGAGGCGGACACCGTCGTGCCGTTGTTCGTGCTCGACACGGGCATCCTCGGCTCCCGTTACGCCGCACCCAACCGGGTCGGCTACCTGCTCGAGGCGCTCGCGGACCTGCGCACGCGCCTGCGCGAGCGCGACGGTGAGCTGTTCGTCCGCCGGGGCGACGCCGCCACCGAGGTCGCCGCTGTCTGCGCCGAGGTGGGCGCGAACCGGGTGCGCCTGTCCGCCGACCACAGCGGCTTCGCCCGTCGACGGGTCGCGCGTCTGCGCCAGGTGTGCGCGTCATCGGGAATCGACGTGACGGAGCATCCGGGAATCACGGTCGTCGACCCGCAGGCGCTGCGACCCGCTGGCGGCGACCACTTCCGGGTCTTCACCCCCTACTGGCGTCGCTGGGAGGCCGAGCCCCGACGCGCGCTGGTCGACGCCCCCGCTCGTGTACCGGTGACCGGAAAGCTCGACGCCGGTGACCTGCCCGACTGGCGCGACCTGGTCGCCGGCGAGCGATCGTCCGGGGTCATCACGGGCGGTGAGACCGCAGCGCGGGGCCGACTCGCGGCCTGGTTCGAGGAACAGGGGGTCGCCACGTACGACGACACCCGTGACCGCCTGGCCGCGTCGACGTCGCGGTTGTCCGCGGACCTGCACTTCGGCTGCCTCTCACCCACCGAGATCGAGGCCGCGGTCGATCGCGACCACCCCGCGCAGGAGGCGTTCGTCCGCCAGCTGTGCTGGCGCGAGTTCAACACGCAGCTGCTCGCCGCCAACCCCGAGCTGCCACGGGTCGAGTTCCGCAGCCAGGGCGATCGCTGGGGGACGGAGGCCGACGCCTTCGCCGCGTGGCGCGCGGGCGCAACCGGCTATCCCGTCGTCGACGCGGGCATGCGGCAGCTCCGGCAGGAGGGCTGGATGCACAACCGGGCGCGGCTGCTGTGCGCCTCGTTCCTCACCAAGCACCTCTACCTCGACTGGCGGCTCGGTGCCTGGCACTTCATGGACTGGCTGGTGGACGGCGATCTCGCCAACAACTTCGCCCAATGGCAGTGGGTGGCCGGGACCGGCACCGACTCCCGTCCCAACCGCATGTTCAATCCGGTGACCCAGGGGCAGCGCTACGACCCCGACGGCGCCTTCGTGCGGCGTTGGGTCCCCGAGCTCGCCGACCTGCCGGCTCCCGACATCCACGCGCCGTGGGAGCAGGACGACACGCTGTTCGGCGAGGACCGGGACTATCCGCCGCCGATCGTCGACCACGCCGAGGCCAGGGAGCGGTTCCTGCGCGCCCGCGGCCGGTGACGGCTCCACGGCGTGCAGGCCGTCGACGGCGTGCTGGCTAGCCTCGCGCTCCCGAACGTCCGCCGACTCCCAGGAGCATCCGTTGCAGCTCGATGACCGTTCCGTCGCCGTCGTCACCGGTGGCGCCTCCGGGCTCGGACACGCGACCGCACGTGCACTCGCCGGGCAGGGTGCCCGGGTCCTGCTGCTCGACCTGCCGAGCGCGGACGGCGCCGCCGCTGCGGAACACATCGGCGAGGCGGCGCGCTTCGTCCCGACCGACGTCACCGATCCGGACGCCGTGGCCGAGGCCATCGCCCAGGCCGGCGAGCTGGGTGACCTGCGCGTCGCCGTCAACTGCGCCGGCGTCGGCTGGGCGTCGCGCGTCCTCGGCAAGCAGGGGCCGCACGACCTCGACCTGTTCCGCAAGGTCGTCGAGGTCAACCTGGTCGGCACGTTCAACGTGCTGCGGCTGGCGGCCGAGGCGATGGCGGCCAACGAACCGGTCGACGGTGATCGTGGGGTGATCGTCAACACCGCGTCCATCGCCGCGTACGACGGGCAGGTCGGCCAGGCCGCCTACAGCGCGTCGAAGGGCGGCGTGGTCGGGCTGACGCTGCCCGTCGCCCGCGACCTCGCCCGCCGTCAGGTCCGGGTCTGCACCATCGCCCCGGGCACGTTCGACACCCCGATGCTCGCCGGTCTGCCCGAGGAGGCGCGAACGGCGCTGGCCGAGGACATTCCGCACCCGCACCGACTGGGCCAGCCCGACGAATACGGGCTGCTGGTGACCCAGATCGTCGCCAACCCCTACCTCAACGGCGAGGTGATCCGTCTGGACGGGGCGCTGCGCATGGCGCCTCGCTGAACGGGAGAACGGCCGAGCGGTGACCGAGCGCCCCGACGAACGGACCGGCGAACTGCCGCCGTTCCTGCGCGACGTGCTGGGCCGCGCACGGCCGCTCACCGACGAGGACCGTGCCACCGAGCAGGCGCTGGTGGAATTGGGCCTGACGCCGGCGCAGGCCCGGTCCGCCGTCGCCGAGGGCCGGGTCCCGCTGGTGCTGGCTCAACGCCTCCTCGGTGACGTGCCGAGGTATGACCTGGAGGAACTCGCCGCCCGTTCGGGCGTGCCCGCCGCCGTGCTCCAGCGGGTCCGGGTCGCCAGCGGCCTGGAACTGCCAGAGCGGTTCAGCGACACCGACCTTCGCTGGGCGACCCACCTCGAGGCGTTGCTCGAGGTGCTGCCGGTCGAGGCGGTGGTCCGGTCGGCGCGTGCCCGCGGCACCGCGCTGAGCATGGTGGCACGCAGCGATCTCGGCGTCGTGCGCGACGAGGTGCTGTTGCCGATGCGCCAGGCCGGCGCCGACGACCTCGCCATCGCCTCCGGGCTGGCGCAGACCGCGCGGCTCCTCGACGAGCTCAGCCGTGACGTGCTGACCATCACCTACGGCCTGCATCTCGAGCACCAGCTGGGGACCGAGCTCGCCGCCGTGCTGACGCGCACGCAGGCCGCCGAGGTGCAGGTCGCGGTCGGGTTCGTCGACGTGGTCGGCTGGACCTCCCTGTCGTCACGGGTGGACCCGGCCGGACTCGACGACGTGCTCGATGCGTTCGAGGAGCGGGTGGTCGCGGTCACCGCGCCGGATCGCCAGGTGAGCGTGGTCAAGTACCTCGGCGACGCGGTCATGCTGGTGGCGGCCGACCCGGCGCTGCTGATCGGTGCCATGGTGGAGCTGACCAGTCCGGTACCCGAGCTCGAGGACGTGCCGTTGCGCGGTGGCATGGCCGCCGGGGGCGCCCTGGTCCGCGAAGGCGACGTCTACGGCCCGCCGGTGAACCGGGCGGCGCGACTGACCGATCTCGCCCGGCCCTGGAGCCTGCTGGTGGACGACGACCTCGCCGAGGTCGTGCCCGGCGGCCTCACCACACGGCGGCTGCGTCCGGTCCGTCTGCGCGGTATCGGGGTACGTCGCCCGCTGTCGGTCCGGCCCGCGAAGGCGGCCCCCGGGGCGAAGTAGGCTCCGCAACGGCTGTCCGGACGCGTCACCGACCGGGCAGATGAGGACCACGGCGGCGGGAGCGGTGTGGAGACGATCGGACACGCGGACCGGCTCACGTCGCTGGACGCGGCATTCCTGAACATGGAGGCGCCCACGCGCCACATGCACGTGGGTGGACTGTTCATCTTCGACCCGCCGGGCAAGGAACAGGGCGAGCCACGGGACCTCGACCACACCGGCTTCCTGGAACTGGTCCGCTCGCGGCTCCACCTGGTCCCGCGCTACCGCCAGAAGCTCGCCTTCCCGCCTCTCGCACTGGGCAACCCGGTGTGGGTGGACGACGACCATTTCGACCTGTCCTACCACGTGCGCCATGCGGCGCTCCCGCGCCCCGGCACCATCGCGCAGTTGACCGAGTACTGCGCCCGGATCCTCTCCCGCCCGCTGGACCGTGACCGTCCCCTGTGGGAGCTCTACGTCATCGAAGGGCTCGAGGAGGGCCGTTTCGCCCTGCTGGGCAAGAACCACCACGCCATGATCGACGGTCTCGCCGGGATCGACATCGCGACGGTCATGCTCGATGTCACGTCAGACACCGGGACGCCGCCCGAGCCCGAGCCGTGGGTGCCGGCGCCCGCGCCCGGGCGGGCCCGACTGCTCGGTGCCGCCGTCCGCGACGCGTTGACCAGCCCCGCCCACCTCGTGGCGTCGGGGCGGCAACTGGTCGCCGCGCCGACGAAGTCGGCCCGTCGAGCCCTCGAGATCGGACGCGCGGCCGCGTCGATGGCGCGCACCAGCCTCGTCCACACCGCGCCACGGTCGCTGCTCAACCAGCCCCCGGGACCGCACCGTCGCTTCGCGATCCAGCGCATCCCGCTGCAGGACGCCAAGCGGATCAAGAACGCCTTCGGCACGACGGTCAACGACACCGTGCTGGCCGCGGTCTCCGATGCGATCGGCCGATTCCTGCGCGACCACGGGGCGACGACGGACGGGCTCTGGCTGCGGGCGATGGTGCCGGTCAGCACACGCGCGGGCTCCGAGGCGCACGCGCTGGGCAACCGCGTCGTGGCGGTCTTCGTCGACCTGCCCGTCTTCGAGCTCGACCCGATCGAGCGGTTGCGGATCTGCCACGAGGCCATGCGCGAGGTCAAGTCGAGTCACCACGCGGTCGGCGCGGGATTCCTGATCGGCCTCACCGAGTTCGCACCGCCGACCCTGCACGCGATGGCGGCGCGGGCCGCCGTCAACAGCCGGTTGTTCAACTTCCTCGTGACCAACGTGCCTGGGCCGCAGGTGCCGATCTACTGCCTGGGGGCGCGGCTGCTCGGCGCGTTCCCGTTCGCCCCACTGGCTGCGACGCAGTCGTTCGCGGTCGGCCTGACCTCGATCGACGGGTGGCTCAACTTCGGCTTCACGGCCGACTACGACGCGCTGCCACACATCGAGCAGGTGACCGGGCACCTGCGCGACGCCTACGCCGACCTGCTGCGCTGCGCCGAGGCCGTCGAGGCCGGATGATCCGCGCTGGCGGGTCAGCCGACCGCCAGCGCACTGTTGGACGAGCGACGGACGTTGTCGAGTTCCTTGACCACGCCGAGGGCGAGGGCGCGCGACCGGTCGAGTTGCAGGATCGCCGGGGACTCGAGCGCGGTCTCGGCACCGGCCTCGAGACCGCTGCGCCAGGTCGCCAGCACGTCGTCGCCGACGCCCGCGGCGACCCGGGCGTTGTAGCCGTCGACGTCGCCGGCCTCGAGCGCGGCCAGCGACTCGTCGGCGAACGCGTCGAGCGCGTCGAGCAGTTCGGCGTGGGCGGCGGCCAGGTCCTCGATCCCCGGGAACGACGCTGCCTGCTCGACCGCGGCCCGGTAGTCCGCGAGACGCGAGCGCTCGTTGCGCCACGCGGTCGCGTGCACGTCCGGGTCGTCACCCTCGGGCATGGCGTCCACGGTCGCCGCGTAGTCGGCGGCGGCACCGTGCAACCCGGCGGCGACCGCGCCGAGCTCGGTGACGGCGTCCGCCGAGGCGCGGAGGTCCTCCGCCAGGTCGAGCAACTGGTCCTCGAGCGGGTCGATGCGTGCGAACAGCGGGTCGACGTCGGCGACCGGCAGGGCGTCGGGGCGGTCTGGCATCGGGACCGCGGCCGCCTCCTCGATCCGATCGGCCTGATCACGCAACAGTGCCGCCTGGCGTTCGATGTCGGCGGCGACCGCGGCCGGGTCGCGGTCGGATCCGGTGATGGCCTCCGCCGTCAGCACCTGCAGCGCGGCCGTGGTCTGTTGCGCGTCGTGCGTCGGCGCCGCGACGACGGCACGCAGCTGTGCCAACTCGCGAGCCAGGTCCGTCGAGGCGGCCGCGAGCTCGGCGCGCTCGACCCGCTCGGCCTCGGCGGTGGCGCTGCGGGCGCTGATCGTGGCACCGGCGGCGCCGGCCACCAGGGCGAGACCGAGCAGGGTGGCGGTGGCTTTGCCGGGAACGTGGGCAGGCATGGGTGATTCCTCGAGCGGGGGAAGCAAGCAAAGGCGCCCACACGGCGGGGGCGCGACGGCCCTCGAGGGTACGGTCCGGCGCGGCACGCCCCACTCGGTCCCCGTCCACATGGACGGTGCCGGACGGACGGGGTCATGCCGCGGCGCGCAGCGCAGGGAAAGGGCCGCCCATGGGTGGAGAAACACTCGAACTGCAGGTCAGGCGCCTGCATCCGGACGCGCAGGTGCCCACGTACGCGCATCCCGGTGACGCGGGCCTCGACCTGGCCAGTGTCGAGGCGGTGACGCTTGCGCCCGGTGGCCGCGCCGCGGTGGCCACCGGACTGGCGATCGCGGTGCCCGACGGGTGGGTGGGGCTCGTCCATCCGAGGTCCGGGCTCGCCCGCCGGCACGGCATCACGGTCGCGAACGCCCCGGGGACCATCGACGCCGGCTACCGGGGCGAGGTGCTCGTGCTGCTGGTCAACCTGGGGGAGGACACCGTGGTGCTGGAACCGGGGGAGCGCATCGCCCAACTGCTGCTTCAGCGTGTCGGTCGTGCGGAGGTGCACGAGGTCGACGAGCTGGACGACACGGCCCGCGGTGATGGCGGCTTCGGGTCGACCGGGCGCGGTACCCGGGGCTGAGGCGCCAGCACGACATCGTTTTGCTCGGTTCGGTGGGAGCGGTTACCTTCCCGACCGCACGCGGATGTAGCTCAGTTGGCTAGAGCGCCACCTTGCCAAGGTGGAGGTCGCGAGTTCGAATCTCGTCATCCGCTCCACGAAACCCCGCTTCGGCGGGGGTTCGTCGTTCATGAGCACGGCATCACCGGCACGGGTAGAGGCGTCCGGCCTGGGAAGAGCGGCCCAGCTTCGGGGGACGGGCCGTGGGCGGCGGTCTAACGTCTGAAGTCGGTTGGTCCTTCCGCGCCGTCGCTCCTTCGGCGCAGCGCTTCCTCTTCCGACTCGAGGTGACGTGGACGTCCCCTTTGCTGCCCTGGCTCCGCTGGTTGTTCTGGCGCTGGCATTCATCGTGTACTGCCTGGTCGACCTGCTGCGCTCCGACGACGTTCGTGGACTGCCGATCTGGGGATGGGCCGTCCTGATCGTGGTCTCTGTGCCGCTGGGCGGTATCGCCTATCTGGTCTGGGGCCGGCCGTCTTGACTCCGCCTGCCGTCCTCACGCAGGGATTGACGAAGCGATACCGCGACCACACCGCCCTCCGCGACGTCGATCTGGCCGTCCCGGCGGGCGGCGTCTACGGCCTCGTGGGCCCCAACGGTGCCGGAAAGACCACGTTGCTGTCGTTGCTGCTCGGTCTGCGGCAGCCGACGTCGGGGACCATCCACCTCGAGGTGGCGCGCACGCGCATCGCCGCCGTTGCGGACACGCCGCAGTTCGATCCCTGGCTGTCGGCACGCGAGGTCGTTGACCTCTCCCGCCACCTGCTGGACGGGTCGATGCCGGCATCGCGCGTGGACGACGCCCTCGGACGTACCGGCCTGGCGGACGCCGCGGACCGACGTTGCGGGGGGTTCTCGCGAGGGATGCTGCAGCGTCTGGGGCTGGCTGCCGCCGTCGTCGGTGACCCCGAACTGCTGATCCTGGACGAACCGGCCAGCGCGCTTGATCCGGCCGGCCGGCGCGACGTGCTCGACCTCGTGTCCGCGATCGGCGAGCAGTCGACCGTGCTGTTCTCCAGCCACATCCTCGCCGACGTCCAACAGGTCAGCGACACGGTGGGGATCCTTCGCGACGGCGTCCTGCTGTTCCAGGGACCCCTGACCGAACTGCTCGTCGGGCGCGCCTCGCCGGCCGTGCGCGTGCATGTCCGCGACCGTGCGGCGGCACTGACGGCGTCGCTGCGTGACGAGCCCTGGATATCCCACGTCGACGTGGACGGCCCGTACGTGCTCCGGGTCGTCACCGTCACCGCCGAGCACGCCGAGCGTGAGCTTGTCCGCGCCCTGGCGCGGCTGGGTGCGCGAGTCGTGAGCCTCACTCCCGAACGGGGCGACCTCGAGCAGGTGTTCCTCGAGCTGACGGGCACCGCGGTCACGGAGGGAGAGCGGTGACCGCCTGGCGCCTCGAGTGGTACCGCCTGGTGCGGACCCGCCGTCTGCTTGCGCTCGTGATGGTCTTCGCCTTCTTCGGTTTCACCGCCCCGGTGATCACGGCTTACATGGACCAGCTGGTGGGCGCCGCCGGCCAGGGCCTCGTCATCCAGGCCCCGGACCCCACCCCCGAGCTGGCGGTGGGGCAGTTCACCTCCAACGCTTCACAGATCGGTGTGCTGGTCGCGATCGTCGTCGCCGCCGGCGCCCTCGCGTTCGACGCCAGGCCCGAGCTGGCCACCTTCCTGCGCACCCGCTCGGGGAGCATCTGGCAGTTGATCCTGCCGCGGTACGTCGTGTCCACGCTCGCCATCGTGGCCGCTTTCGCGCTCGGCGTCCTTGCCACGTGGTACGAGACGGTCGTGCTGATCGGCGCCCCGGACGCCGCCGGCATGGTGGTCGGCACGCTGCTCACCGGCGCCTACCTCGCCTTCGCCGTGGCGGTCACCGCGCTCGCCACGAGCCTCACGCGCAGCGTCTTGACTGCGGTCGCCGTCACGGTGGTCGTGCTGCTCGGGCTCCTGGTCCTCAGCGTGGTCGAAGCGCTGGCACCGTGGCTCCCGAGCCGGTTGATCGGCGTGTTGCCGGGGCTCGCCGCCGGCAGCGACGCGGGCGATCACCTCCGGGCCCTCGCAACGACGGTGGTCGTGACCCCGGTGCTGCTCCTGCTGACGGTCCGGAGGTTGGAGCGCCGGGAGGTGTGAGCGGCCACGACCCGTCGCGCGCTGCGTCCCGGAGCGGTCGGGCCGCCGAAGGAGCCGAGTCTCGTGTCAGGTGACGGCTCGCGATGGGGATGGTCGTAGGGGCTTCCGGCCCGGGACGGGCGACGCTGGAGGGCGCAAGCTGGTTCGTGGACGCGGCATGGAGAGCGTCCAGAACGGTCGTCGCGAGGAGGTATCGACCATGCGAGCCCTGGTGGTGTACGAGTCCATGTTCGGCAACACGGCGAAGATCGCGACGGCCATCGTGGCCGGTTTGCGCGACACCCTCGAGGTCGTCCTGTCCGAGGCCCACGAGGCACCGACGCAGTTGGCGGCCGGCTGGGACCTGGTGGTGGTCGGCGGTCCGACGCACGCGTTCGGAATGAGTCGGGCATCGACGCGTACGTCCGCGGTAGAACACGGTGCACCTGCGGGAATGCGGGACCGTCAGGGCATCCGTGAGTGGCTGGCCGACGTATCGATCCAGGCCCCGCTACCGCTGGCGGCGGCGTTCGACACCAAGGTCGCCAGACCCGACCTGCCGGGCTCGGCGGCGCACAAGGCAGCACGGCGGCTGCGCAGCCTCGGCCTGCGCCTGCAGCTACCGCCCGAAACGTTTCTCGTGGAAGACCTGTCCGGACCGCTCCTTGCCGGCGAGGTCGACCGCGCCAGCGCGTGGGGGCGGGAGCTCGCCGCGAAGGTCACGGGCCGGCACACGACACCAGCCGCGCGCAGCCGGCCCTCGAGCCGGGCGCGGGTGGGCTCCTCGGCACGAACGGGACCGTCGTAAGCCGCGGTGATCGTCACAGCCACCCGCTGCGCTTGAACAGTCGATACAGCACGGCGCATGCGCTCGCCATGAAACCGAGCACGACGAAGTAGGCGTAACGCCACTCGAGTTCGGGCATGTACTCGAAGTTCATGCCATAGATCGCGGCGATTGCCGTCGGTACCGCTGCGATGGCCACCCAGGCCGCAATGCGTCGCATGTCCTCGTTCTGGCGGACACCGATCTGAGCCAGATGCGCGGAGAAGGCACTGTTGAGCAGGTCATCGAGGCTGGCGACCTGCTCCCAGACCCGGGTCGCCTCGACCTGGATGCCGCGCAGCCGAACGAGCACCTCGGCGCGCCCCGGCTCGTCATCGCGAGGGGCGGCGACGGCCTCGTCGTCGAGCAGCTGCTCGATCTCGTCGGGCAGAGCGGCGACCGCGCGACGGAACTGCTGAACCTCGCTCTTGAGACGGTAGATCCGCTCCGCATGGCTTCCGCGGTCGCCAGAGAAGACCTGCGCCTCGATCTCCTGGACGTCCTGGTCGAGCCCGGCCAGGACCGGCGTGTAGCTGCGCACGACGCGGCTCGCGACGGCGGCCACGATTCCGGCCGGTCCGAGGGTGAGGGCGCGGGGATCGAGGTCGACCGCGCGGAAACCGGGCTCGGGCTGTGAACCGGTCGCGCTGCTGACGACGACGTGTTCGTCGACGACCACGCCGAGCTGGCCGACGTTGATCACCTCCTCGCGGTCGACGTAGACGGCGCTCTTGAACACCACGACGAGGGCGCTGCCGTGACGCTCGAGTCGTGGCCGTGCCTGGTCGCGTCCGATGACCGCGACGGCCGTATCGGGAAGCGCGGTCAGATCGGCGATCTCATCGAGGTCCGCGCGGCTGGGCTCGGTGAGCTGGATCCACAGGAGACCCCGGCAGCTGACGGCGTCGACGAGTTGCTCGGCAACCGGTGTGCCGTCATCGACGGTCCAGGCACCGTCGCGGAAGCTCGCCACCCTCATGCCCATGGGGCAGCCACGTCCGTGCGTGCCGGAATGGTCGCCGTCATGCGACGTCGGGACCCGTCGCCGCGAGGTGCGCACCGAGCTTGTCCAGCTGCGCCTTGTAGCCCCACCTCATGCCGAACGCGGCCATCTTCGCGCCGGAGCCGATCTCGACGATCGTGATGCGCAGGTTGACGGTCGTCTCGTTGCCGTCCTCGGCGAAGCGCACGTCGTTGACGTGTTCGATCGTGGTGGTCTCCTCCTCGCCCTCGGTCCATGACCGCGCCTCGTAGGCGAGATGGCGGTGCTGCTCGATGTGCGTGAAGGTGCCCGCCATGGGCCAGCGCGTGCCCTGGTACTTGCCCATGCCCTCGCCGGCCTCCATCACCAGGTAGAGCCGGCCGCCGACGTGCAACTCGACCTCCGCGTCGGTCACCGTGGTGTCCTCGGGGCCCCACCACTGGCGCAGCAGTTCGGGCCGCGTCCATGCGTCCCACACGGCGGTGATGGGCGCCGGGTAGGACCGCTCGAAGGTGAGTTCCTTCTTCCGCCTGAACAACTGGGTGATCATGGTCGTGCTCTCCTGTCCCGGTTCGGTTCGCCTGTCGCGTGCAGGAACGTGTCCAGCGCGTTCAGACGTGCCTCCCACTGCTGCTCGAACGTGTGGACCCAGACGCTGATCTGCTCGAAGGGCTCGGCCCGCAGGTGGTAGATCCGTCGGCGGGCGACCGGCTCGGCCTCGACGATGCCTGCCTCGCGGAGCACCCGGAGGTGCTTCGAGACCTGCGGCTGTCGGATGGACAGCGCCTCCGCGAGGTCGCCGACGGACCGGGGGCGCTCGCGCAGCAGCCCGACCATCTGCAGTCGACTTGGTTCACCGAGGGCGGCGAAGGTGTTCGCATCCATGCGTTGCACGCTATGCCGCCCATATATTCCCGTCAAGGAATATGTGCTCCGGCCGGTCAGCGGCGTCGTGCCATGGAGCCGAGGATGAGGCGCTCGGTCGCAAGCGCATAGGCCTGCCCCTGGTCGAGTCCGGCCGTGTCGGCGAGAAACCCCTTGATCTGCGCATGGACGCGAGGCGAGAACTGCCGCAGGCGCGAGATCTCCTCGCGGACGGTTGCCGCCAACGACGCATCGGGCACCGCCCGGGTCAGAAGTCCGAGGTCGGCCGCGACCGCGGCGCCGAACCGCTCGCCGGTGGCCGTCAGGTGGAAGGCTCGCTTCGGGCCGACGATGGCGGGGAGCCAGGACAGCACGACCGTCGGCGCGAGGTCGATCTCCACCTCGGGGAACCAGAAGAGCGCCGATTCCGCAGCAATGGCCACGTCGCAGAGCGCCGGTAGACCCACGCCGATGCCGGCGGCGTCACCCTGGATCTCGGCGACACTGACGAGCCGCGACACACCGAAGGCGCGGTTGAGACCGACGAGTGCCCCGACCTCGCCTCGAAGTGCCGCCGGATCCTCCGCGGTGCGTTCGCGGCCGAGGCAGAAGGCCGGGCCCTCGGCGCGGAGGTGCAGGACGTGCAGGTCGTGCGGTGGCTGGAGGAGCAGCTGGCGCAACGCGCGGCAGATGTCCTCGGTGAGCAGGTTGCCGGAGCCGCGCGCCAACGTGGCGGTCGCCACGCCCGCCTCGTGCCGGATCCGCAGCCCCTCAGCCATCGGCCCGGACCGGCTGATCTCGCCTGCGCACGCCGGCTCCTTCGTTCCGGCGAGCCTACGTCCGAACGGCCCGCGAGGCGCCGCGATCGCGCCAGTGAGCGGCGCGTAGCATGGGTGTTGTCATCTGTCCAGTTCGCCGGTACGGTCTTCTGGTCGGGTGTCAAGCAGCGGGGCCTGACCGCCGCACGAGCGCGACGACCCACGGGGGCCCCGAATGCTTCTTCCGTCACCTCGATCTCCATCCGAAGCCGATCTCCAGGCGCTCGGCCTGACCGGCTGTGTCGTGTGCGGTGACAAGGCAGCCGAGGGCACGGTTTGCTCCCGCGGCTGCGCCGTCGAGGCAGAACGCCAGGTCGCCCGCAACGTGGCCGAGCTGCGCCAGCTCGGCGCGGCCAAGGGACACCGGGCGAGACGGCAGTTCCTCAAGGCCCGCAACGGACGGCTGACGGACGCCATGCTGACGTGGCGGCCCGACGCCCACACCGGGTGCGGACCACCAGCGGGCGACGGCCCCGACGGGGCGGAGGGCGAGGCCGGCGCCTAGCCGCCTGCCCGGACGGCCCCCACCACGGAGGCGGTCTGCGCTCTAGGCTCGGGCGACGACGCCCGAACCGAGGGAGCGATCCATGCGCGTGCAAGGACTGACGGAAGCCGACATCGAGACGGTCGGCACCACCACCGACGTCGCCACCACTGCCACCACCCGGGACGGCGATGCCACCGATGTCAGCGACGGGGACGCCGGCGACGCGGACGGCACCGACGCCGACGACGCGGACGGCAACGACGCCGACGGCAACGACGGCGATGCGACCGACGGCGCCGACGCCGACGGCACCGACGCCTGATGACCGGCTCGTCCCTGACCCGGTTGGTCGGGGACGTGCGGCACTTCCTGGACCGGGTGTTCGGCGAGGTGCCGCTGCACGTCCCGGCGGCCGCACCCGACGCCTTCGACGACGTCCTGTCCCTGGTCCACGTCGACGAGATCGTGGCCGCCTCCGGCTTGCGCGCCCCCGGCTTCCGGGTCGTGAAGCAGGGCGCGACGCTGCCCGCCAGCCGCGTGACGCGCAAGGCGCGGATCGGCTCGCGGCCGGTGGACGATCTCGCCGACGTCGCGGCGGTCCACGCCGCGTTCGCCGACGGAGCGACCGTGGTGCTGCAGGGACTGCATCGCTCGTGGCGTCCGGTCGCACAGCTCTGTCGTGAACTGGAGGTCGAGCTGACCCATCCCGTGCAGGCCAACGCCTACCTGACGCCGCCGGTCGCGCAGGGCCTGCACCTGCACGAGGATCCCCACGACGTGTTCGCCGTCCAGACCCACGGGGTCAAGCGGTGGGTCGTGCATCCGCCAGACGGCACGGCGGCGTGGGACCTCGAACTCAAGCCCGGGGACGTGCTCTACCTGCCGGCAGGCACGCGGCATGCCGCGCAGACCGTCGAGTCCGCCTCGCTGCACCTCACCATCGGGGTCCGGACGATGCGTTGGTCGCAGCTCGTCCGGCGCGCCTTCGACGCGGCCCTGTCCTCAGCCGAGCTCGACCGGACGGTGCCGGCGGGCTGGGCGGACACCCCAGGCGACCACCGTGACCTGCTCGCACGACAGCTCGAGACCGTGGCCGACGCGCTGCGCAATGGGGACCCGGACACCGCGCTTCGGGATGCGGCGGCGGCCTTCTGGTCCAACCGCGTCCCCGACCGCAGTGGTGGACTGCAGGACCTCCTCGCGGTCGACCAACTCGACGACGCCACCGCGCTCCGGGTTCGACCGCACCTCAGCGTCAACCTCGAGTTGGACCGGGACGTGGCCGTGCTCGTGCTGGCCGACCGGCGCGTGCGCATGCCCGCAGCCGTCGAACCGGCGCTGCGCTGGATGCTCGGGGTCGGCCGGTTCCGTCCGGCCGATCTCGACGATCATCTCGACGAGGCCAGCCGACTGGTGCTGTGCCGCCGACTGGTCCGGGAGGGGCTGTTGACCCTGCACGGTGCCGGGGACGGCGACCCGGCGTGACCGACTGGTGCGCGCAGGAATCGCGCACCCGGGGCGAAGGGCCGCTCGGCACCGCCTCGCGGGCCCGGCGCTGGCTGCTGCTCGAGCAACCCGGTTCCTGGGGACGCGACGCGCTGCGTGCGTCCGACCTGCCTGCAGCGGTCGCCGAGCAACTCGAGGCCTGGTCCCGCGAGGTGCCCGTCCGCGTGCTGCTGCTGCGTCGGCCCGGCGGCGACCGGCCGCTCGGGGCCGAGCGTCTGCTGTACGCGGGCGTCAGCGCGCCGCAGGGCAGCTGGCTCGAGGCGATCGAACTGGGACACGTCCGCGAGGTGCTCGACCTCGACGTGTCGCCGTTGCGCGACGGCCGCAGCATCGGCGGAATCCGGGTCGTGGATCCGCTCTACCTCGTCTGCACCAACGGCAAGCACGACCCGTGTTGCGCAAAGTTCGGGCTGCCCGTGGCGCAGAGTCTGCTGGACGTCGTCGGCGACCGGGTGTGGGAGTGCTCCCACGTCGGCGGCGACCGCTTCGCCGGCAACCTGGTCTGCCTTCCCGACGGCCTCTTCTATGGCCACCTCGACGCCGACACGGCCCGCGTCGCCGTGGCGGCCAACGAGGGCGGCCGGATCGATCTCGACCACTTCCGCGGCCGCTCGTGCCACGCGTTCCCGGTGCAGGCGGCCGAGGCGCTCGCGCGTCAGCGGATGGGACTGCAGGGAACCGGGGCTTTGCGGGTGGTCGACGTGCAACGGGCCGGTGACCGCCACCGGGTGCGGTTCGCGCGACCCGGTGGCCGCCGTCTGGTCGTCGAGGTGGTGACGCGGCGCGACGCGCCCCCCGCACCGCTGACCTGTGGCGGCCTACCCGGGGCCGCACCGAGCTACGAGTTGGTCCACCTCGCCGAGGACTGACGGGACCTCTGTCCCGTGCACGTCGAACACACGTTCGGTATCGTCGTGCCATGATCGAACTTGCATGGCAGGGCTCGCTGCTCGGGGCCGAGACGCCGACCGTGGATGCCGGGCTCCGCGGCCTGCAGCGGCACGAGCTCTCGAACGGCGCCTGGGTCGACCACCTGCCGGGTTGGCTGCATGGCGCCGACGCGGTCTTCGCCACCGCCCTCGAGCGCCTCCCCTGGGGGCAGCGGACCGAGCGGCTCCACGGGCAGGAACTCCTCCAGCCGCGGCTGACTGCCTCCATCCCGGTCGAAGCGCCGCCGGCCGGCCTCGAGGTCCTCGGCGAGATCGGGCGCATCCTCGACGACCGCTATGGGCGCCACTTCGAGCGGATCGGCGCGAACCTGTACCGCACGGGCCGCGACTCGGTGGCCTGGCACGGCGATCGGATCGCCCGCGACCTGCCGCAGGCCCTGATCGCGATCGTGTCGGTCGGCGCGCCCCGAACCTTCCGGCTGCGCCCGCGTGAGGGCGGCGCGAGCCTCGGTTTCTCGCTCGGCAACGGCGATCTGCTGGTCATGGGAGGCAGCTGTCAGCGCACCTGGCAGCACACCGTTCCGAAGGTCGCCAGCGCCGGACCGCGGATCAGTCTCACCTACCGGCACGCCTACCCGTGAGCCGGGCACTCAGCCGGGCTTGACCGCCTCGAGGGTGAACATCAGCGGCAGGCGCTCACGGCCATGGGAGAGCGCCCAACGGCCGTCCCCGGTGGGAACCATCCCGTCGAGGAACTGCCACTCGAGCTCGGTGTGCTCCTCCAGCCGGGTGAGGGTCAGACCCGCGTCCAGCACCGCCTGCACCGTTTCCGCCAGGCCGTGCGCCCACTCGCGGGCGACGGGCGACTCGAGCCTCGCGTCGTCGCCCGTGTAGGTCACCTCGCTGACCCACTCGCTCGGTTCCTCGGTCTCGAAGTACGGATAGGTGACGACCAGCAGGTCGTCGTCGCGCTCGTCGTCGATGGTGCCGAGCATCGGATGGCCCTCGCGCAGATAGAGCCGCCCACCCGGCGCCAGCAGGCCGGCCACGATGCGGGCCCACCGGGCGATGGACGGAAGCCAGTTGATGGCGCCCACGCCGGTGTAGACGAGGTCGAACGTCTCGGGCAGGGCGGCGGGGATCTCGTCGACCGCCGCATGCACGTAGCGGACGTGCGGACCCGCTCGCTCGCTCAGGTCACGGGCGACCTCGAGCGCCGCGGGCGAGAAGTCGACCCCGGTCACCTCGGCTCCGAGTCGCGCCAACGACAAGGTGTCCGTCCCGATGTGGCACTGCACGTGCACCACCCGCTTGCCGCGCAGATCGCCGAGATGCGGTGCGTCCCACGCCACGACGCCCGACAGGTGGCGCGGATGATCGACGAAGCGCTGCAACCCGTAGGCCGTGCTGGTGGCGTGGATCGGGACGCGGGACTCCCAGTTGGCCAGGTTCACCTGGGTGTGTTCATCCATGCGTTTCGTCCTGGCCGTCGGGAGCCGGCCGACGATAGTCGCGTGGCGAGCGTGGCAGGGCCGATCGCCGCCGGGAACACGGCATGCCGCAGTCGCCGGGCGGAACCGCCACCCGCCGACGGGCAGGTCCCGGGACCATCGGACGGCGCTTGCGTGGGGTACCACCGAGGTCCCGCCGAACGACAGGACGTGCCGTGCCGCTGTTGACGACCGCGTTCCGGCTCGGGGCGCGGCTGCGGGGAGCACGGGCGTTCCATCCCCACGGCGTCGTGCTCGACGCCGTCTGGCGCCCCTCGGACGCGGGCCGCGAGATCCTCGTCGGTGCGCCCCTGCTCGAGCGGGATCGTCCCGCGCTGGTCCGGTTCTCGCACGGCATCGGGCTGCCCGCCGGTGCCCCCGACCTCCTCGGCGTCGCCCTGAAGGTCCCCGACGTCCACGGTGACGGCCGCGACCAGGACCTGCTGTTCACCTCCACCGGCCGTGGCCGGATCGGACGTCGACTGCTGCGCCCCTCGCGGATGCTGTCCGGCGGCGTGTTCAGCACGCTCCTGCCCTATGACATCGCGGGGGCGGGACGTCATCCGCTGGTCGCCGTTGCGTCCGCCACGCCGACGGTCTCCTACCACGAGGTCTCCGAGGGGGCCGCGCCTCCGCGGTTCGAGGTCCGGGTGGGCGGGGCCGGCGAGACGCTGCTCGGCACGGTCGACGTCGAGGGGAACGCCCGGCCCGGCGACGACGGCACCCTGGCCTTCGACCCGTGGCACACCGGCCCGAACCTGCGACCCGCCGGCTGGATCAACCGCCTCCGTCGACCGACCTACGGAGCCAGTCGCGCCGGACGAGCCGACCGCCGCCGGGAGCGCTAGCCTTCTCTGTTAGTGATCGTTCACTTGGAGAGGGAGACGTTCGCGTGGCCACGGACGAGCGTGCACGGGTCGAGGCCCAGATCGAGGCCCTGTTCGCCTCGTACCCGCCGGCCGACATGCCGGAACAGCAGTTCTGGGGCGCCCAGTACGACCACGGGTTGGCGTGGGTGCAGTTTCCCGAGGGGCTCGGTGGACTCGGCGTGAGCCCGCGGTGGCAGGCGGAGGTCAACCGGCGCATCGAGGAGGCCGGGGGCTCGATCCGCAACCGCTTCAACAACGTGCTCGGCATCGGCATGGGTGCCGGCACCCTGCTGGCGCACGGCACCGAGGAACACCAGCGTCGCTTCCTGCGTCCGATGTTCACCACCGAGGAGATCTGGTGTCAGTTGTTCTCCGAGCCCGGTGCCGGCTCGGACCTGGCGGCGTTGTCGACGACCGCCGTGCGTGAGGGTGACACCTGGATCGTCAACGGGCAGAAGGTGTGGAACACCCTGGCCCACCTCGCCAAGTGGGGGTTGCTCGTCACCCGCACGGATCCCGACGTTCCCAAGCACGCCGGCCTGACCTACTTCGTGGTGGACATGGAGGCCGAGGGCGTCGACGTCCGGCCGCTGCACCAGATCACGGGTGAGGCCGAGTTCAACGAGGTCTATTTCACCGACGTGCACATCCCCGACGACCTCCGGCTCGGCGAGGTCGGCGAGGGCTGGTCGGTGGCGATGACCACCTTGATGAACGAGCGCGTCGCCATCGGTGGTCAGGTCGCCCCGCGGGGGAGTGGCGCCATCGCCCACGCCGTCGCTGCCTGGGAACAGACCGACCGGGACGACGCGGTCGCGCGCGATCAGTTGCTGGCGTACTGGATCGAGTCGGAAGCGATGCGACTGACCGCCATCCGTGCGGGCGAGGCCGCCAAACGGGGCACACCGGGACCGGAGGGGTCGACCGCAAAGCTGCACTGGGCCGACCTGAACAAGTCGATCACCTCGTTCGCCATCGACCTGATGGGGGCCGAAGGCATGACCTACCCCCAGGGCTACGCGTTCTCGCGCCCCGACCTGACCGCCAATCGCACCGAGGACCCGCACAAGGCGTTCCTGCGCGCCCGGGCGAACTCCATCGAGGGCGGCACCAGCGAGATCATGAAGAACATCCTGGGAGAACGCGTGCTCGGCCTGCCGGGCGAACCGCGTGTGGACAAGAACGTCGCCTGGCGCGACGTGCCGCGCAGCTGACAAGGGGCCGACGATGACGACGATGACCATCTCGTTCGGCGAGACCGACGAGCAGCAGCAGTTGCGCGGCATGCTCCGCGACTTCCTGGCCGCCCGCGCAACGTCCGAGCGGGTCCGCGAGGTGATGCAGGGCGACACCGGCGTGGACGAGGCTGCCTGGAAGGAGCTGGGCGAGTACGGGCTGCTCGGGCTGCCGATTCCCGAGGAGTACGGCGGTGCCGGGTCGGCGTTCGTCGAGCTGGCCCTGGTCGTCGAGGAAGCGGGGAAGCGGCTGCTGCCGGTGCCGCTGCTGTCGTCGGCGGTGCTCGGGACGACCGCGCTGTTGGTGGCCGCCACGGACCAGCAGAAGCAGCAGTGGCTGCCCGAGGTCGCCACCGGTGCCCTCCGGCTGGCCCTCGCGCACCTCGACGAACGCGGACGGCTGACCGCCGATCCGGGCGTGCACGCGCGTCGGGACGGTGACGGATGGGTGCTCGACGGCACCGCCGGCTACGTGATCGACGGGCGCACCGCCGATCTCGTGCTCACCGCCGCGACCACCGACGAGGGCCCGCAGCTGTTCGCCGTTGCGGGCGACGTGGACGGACTGACCCGTGACGCCGTGCCGGCGCTCGACCTCACCCGGCCGCTCGCCACACTCGGCTACGACGGTGTCCGGGTCGCCGCCGACGCCGTGCTCGACGGTGGGGATCCGACGACCGCCGTGCACGACGCGGTGACCGCCGGCGTGGTCGCGATTGCCTCCGAGCAGGTCGGCGGCGCCCAGCACGTGTTGGAGATGACGACGGCGTACGCGCGCGAACGGATCCAGTTCGGGCGGGCGATCGGCTCCTTCCAGGCGGTCAAGCACCTCCTCGCGGAGGGCCTCGTGAAGCTCGAGGCGGCCCGCTCGGCCGCGCTCCATGCCGCCCGCGCCGTGGCCGCCGGTGACCGGCAGGAGATCGCGATCGCCGCGCCCATGGCCAAGTCCCTGTGCAGCGAGGTGTACGAGGCCATCACGGCGGACGCGATCCAGCTGCACGGCGGCATCGGGTTCACGTGGGAGCACGATGCCCATCTGTACTTCAAGCGGGCGAAGGCCACCAAGCTGCTGCTCGGCGACCCGCACCTGCACCGCCGTCTGCTGGGCGACGTGCTGGGCCTGTGAGCGAACCCGGCGTCGACGTCGTCCCCGCCACGGCGCGGGGGCGTCGTCGGCGGGAGGCGGTGCTCGACGCGGCCGAGCAGTTGTTCTTCGAACACGGCTTCCACGGCACCAGCGTCGACGACATCGGCGCTGCCGCGGGCATCTCGGGGCCCGGGCTGTACCGCCACTTCCCGTCGAAGGACGCCCTGTTGATGGCCGTGCTCGACCGGATCTGGGGCCAACTGCGACCGGCCATCGACGTCGCGGCCGAGCAGGAACCGGACCTCGCGCTGCAGACGCTGCTCGACGCCCAGCTCGAGCTCGCCCTCGGCCAGCCGTCGGCGCTCGTCCTGCTGGTGCGCGAGCTGCGCCACCTGCCCGAGGACTACCGGCGCCGGGCAGCCCGCAACCACCGCCGCTACCTCGACGCCTGGGTCGACGCGCTGCGCCGCACGGCACCGCATCTGCACGCCGACGACGCCCGCACCACGGTGATGGCGGTTCACGGCCTGATCGACTCCGTCGCGATCAACCCCGAGGCGCGACGGCTCCCACAACGCCGCGACTGGCTGCGCGGTCTGGCCGACGCGGTGCTCACCCGCGCGGCAGACTGAGGCGCAGGCGCGACCGGCGCCACGACCGAGGGAGCTTCTGCCATGGACCACACCGAGGTTTCTGCCGTAGACGTCGCCGCGCTCGACGACCTCAGGGACTGGCGCGTGCTGCTGGGTGCGATCCACGCCGAGTTCCGGGCCGGTTCGTTCTCGGCCGCCGCGGCACTGGCGGCATCGATCGCCGAGGCGGCCGATGCGGCCGACCATCATCCGGACCTCGACCTGCGCTACCCGGACCGCCTCCGCGTCAGTCTCGTGTCCCACGCCGCCGGGACCCTGACCGACCGCGACGTCGCCCTGGCCCGTCATGTCAACGCGCTCGCCGACGACGCCGGGGCCAGCCCCGGCCCCGCCGATCTGCAGGCGCTCGAGATCGCGCTCGACACCATGGACGCCGATCGGATCCGGCCGTTCTGGGCCGCGGTCCTCGGCTACGTCGACGACCGGGGCGCGCTCGTGGACCCGCTGCGACTCGGTCCCGCGTTGTGGTTTCAGCAGATGGATCAGCCGCGGACGCAGCGCAACCGGTTCCACCTCGACGTCACCGTCCCGCACGACCAGGCCGACGCGCGCATCGCCGCCGCCCTCGCCGCCGGCGGCACCATGGTCGAGGACCGCCATGCCCGGGCGTTCTGGGTCCTCGCCGATGCCGAGGGCAACGAGGCCTGCGTGTGCACATGGCAGGACCGGGGAGACGGCTAGCGTCCCGGCTCCACGTCCACGAGGAGATGCGCGATGCCCAAGGCCTACTGGATCAACGCGGTGCGTTCCGTCCGCGATGCGGACAGGGTCGCTGCCTACGTCGAGCTGGCCGGTCCCGCGATCCTCGAGGGCGGAGGCAGGTTCCTGTCCCGCGGCATGCCCGCACGGGTCTTCGAGGCCGGCGTGGACCAGCGCACGGTGATCATCGAGTTCCCCAGCGCGGACCAGGCGGTGGCGACCTACGAGAGCCCCGCCTACCAGCGTGCGCTCGAGGCGCTCGGCGACGGCGCTGAACGCGACCTGCGCATCGTCGAAGCCGTCGAGTGACGCTCAGTCGCTCGGCATGAGCTCGCCGAGCCGTGTGTCGGTTCGCTCGTCGAGGGGGAAGAACGTCTCGATCGCGAGCTCGGCCACCGTGACATCGACGGGTGTGCCGAACGTGGTGATGGTGGTGAAGAAGGCCAACTCGCCCTCCGGGTGACGCAGCCGCAGCGGGATCACCACGTCGGCGGGGACGTCGAGGTGGCGGGGGAGGCTTCGGACGCTCGGATACCGCTCCACCTCGGCGAGCAGATCGGCGAGGCCGTCGTCGCCGCTGATCTGCACCTCCCGACGCAGCCGGCTCAGCAGGTGGTGGGCGACCTCGTCGAAGTTGACGATGCGGCCGGCGAGGCCGTCGGGATGCAGGGACACCCGGTAGACGTTGGTCGGCGGGCCGAGCAGTTCCTGGTCGACGCCCTCGAGAAGCAGCGGTACGGCGCCGTTCGCCGCGATCAGGTCCCAGCGCCCGTCGACGGCGAGCGCAGGATTCGGAAGGTGTCCACGAAGGACCGTGTCGACCGCGACCCGTACCGCGGTCAATTCGGGCGCTTCGAGCGGCCGCTGCGGAAATCCGGCCGCGAAGCCGGCGCTGGTGAGCAGCACGTTGCGCTCGCGCAGGGGGACGTCGAGCGCGTCGGCGAGGGCGAGCACCATGTCGCGACTCGGCCGCGACCGCCCCGTCTCCAGAAAGCTGAGGTGACGCGCCGATACCTCGGCGGCCAAGGACAGTTCGAGCTGGCTGAACCGGCGCCGGACGCGCCAGTCGCGGAGCCGCTCGCCGAATGCCGAACCCGCCTGCTGCGGTGCCCCCATGACCACTCCGATCGTCGACGCCGCCGAGGCGCACCATAGGTCGGCGCGACGGGTGCGTCCCTTACCGGCGAGGTCATCGACGCGGCGACCTCGCCCATCGAAGGTGAGGGTGCGACCCCGGCCGAGTGCGCCGGGGCGGTGCCCGAGGAGGCAGCCATGTCAGCCACGACCCGATCCGTCACGACCACCAATGCCTTCCGGAACATCCCGCCCCTCGCGGTCGTCGACCTGGTGCTCGGCGCGGCGCTGCTGGTCGTCGCCGGGCTGGACCCGCTCCACCTGCCGACGTGGGCGAGGTGGGCCGTCGCCGGTGTCGGCGACCTGTTGCTGGTGATCGCGGCGGCGGCCTTCGTCCGTGCGGGGCGCGGGGGGCGCGTGCCTGGACGACGGTGACCAGCGGCCGGGCCGTCAGGGCGGGGCGCAGGTGCGCCCCGCTCTAGAGTGGCCGCCATGAGCGACCACGAACCCGCCCCCCAGCCGCAGCTCGACGACCTCCAGGCGCGTGCGCGCGCCTGGATCGCGGGCGACCCCGACGAGACCACCCGCAGCGAACTGCAGGCGCTGGTCGACGCGGGCGACGAGGCCGAACTCCGCGAACGCGTCGGCGTCGGGCTCGAGTTCGGCACCGCCGGCCTGCGCGGCATCGTCGGTGCCGGCACCAACCGGATGAACCTCGCCGTCATCCGCCGCACCAGCCGCGGTCTGGCCGATCATCTGCTCGCGACCGTCCCCGACGCCGCCGACCGCGGGGTGGTGGTGGGCTTCGACGCCCGCATCGACTCCGAGGCCTTCGCCCGTGAGGCGGTGGCGGTGTTCGCCGGCGCGGGACTGAAGGTGCAGTGGTTCCCCTCGCCGCGGCCGACGCCACTGGTCGCCTACGCGCAGAAGGTGCTGGATGCCGCGGCCGCGGTCGTGATCACCGCCAGCCACAACCCGCCGGAGTACAACGGCTACAAGGTGTACGCCGAGGGGGCCGCGCAGATCGTCCCGCCGGCCGACGCGGCGATCGCCGCCGCCATCGAGGCGACCGGTCCGTCCGTCGACATCCCGTTGGTCGACCCGCTCACGAGCGACCTCGTCGCGCCCGTCCCCGCCTCGGTCGTCGACCGCTACCTCGACGAGCTCGCGGCGGCGCGGCCCGACACGCCGGGACCGGACCTGACCCTGGTCTACACCCCACTGCACGGCGTCGGCGGCGAACTCGTCCAACGCGCCATGGCCGAAGCGGGGTTCGCCGACTTCCACGTCGTTCCATCGCAGGCGGAGCCGGACGGGCGGTTCCCGACCGTGCGGTTCCCCAACCCCGAGGAACCGGGCGCCATGGACGCCGCGGTCGAACTGGCCCGCGAGGTCGACGCCGATTTGGTGATCGCCAACGACCCCGACGCGGATCGGCTGGCTGCCGCCGTCCCCGACGGCGCTGGCGGCTACCGGTTGCTCACCGGCAACCAGATCGGTGTCCTGCTCACCGACCACCTGCTCGCCGGCAGCGACGCGGACCGCCCCCTGGTGGTGGCCTCGATCGTGTCGACACCGATGTTTCGCGACGTCGCGGCCCACTACGGCGCCCACGCCGAGTTCACGCTCACCGGCTTCAAGTGGATCTGCGCCGCGGCACGTGACCTCGAACGTGCCGATGGACGCTCCTTCGTCTACGGCTTCGAGGAGGCGTTGGGATCCTCGGTCGGCACCGTCGTCCGCGACAAGGACGGGATCGGTGCCGCGGTGGCGTTCGCCGGGCTCGCCCGGTCCCTGGCCGCCGAGGGCCGCACCGTCAGCGACCGTCTCGACGAGCTGTACCGGCGCCACGGGCTGTGGGTGAGCCACCAGCACTCCATCACCCGCCCCGGCAGTGCCGGCCTGGCCGAGATCGCGACCGCGATGGCCAAGCTCGAGACCCAGGTCCCCGAGGCGCTCGCCGGCCAGCAGGTCCTGTCCAGCGTCGACTACCGCACCGGCGCCGAGGAACGTCCGCCCTGGCTGGAGGCGCACGACATGGTGGCGTTCGAGCTGACCGACGGGCGGGCCCTGATCCGTCCCTCGGGCACCGAACCCAAGCTCAAGATCTACGTCGACCTGCGCGGCGAGGTGCGCCCCGAGGACGATCTCGACGCGCGCAGTGAAGAGTTGCTCGCCCGCGCCACGACGGTCGCCGAGGAGCTCGCCGCCTTCGTCGGGCTCTGAGCCCTCCGCCCCGGGCGCGCTCGTCCGGTTCGCTCCACGTCCTCGTCGCCCCGCCTACGCTCGTTCCCCTTCGATCCCCGCACCAGCAGGAGTCGCACCCATGCCGATCGCAACGCCCGAGGTCTACGAGCAGATGCTCGACAGCGCCAAGCGTGGCGCCTTCGCCTTCCCCGCGATCAACGTCACCTCGTCGCAGACCCTCAACGCCGCCCTGGCCGGTCTCGCCGAGGCCGAGAGCGACGGGATCGTGCAGGTCTCGACCGGTGGTGCGGCCTACTGGTCGGGCTCGACGCAGAAGAACATGGTCACCGGCGCGGTCGCGTTCGCCGAGTACGCACGGGTCGTCGCCGAGCAGTACCCGGTCAACGTGGCGCTGCACACCGATCACTGCCCCAAGGACAAGCTCGACGACTTCATGCGGCCGCTGGCCGAGATCTCCAAGCAGCGCGTGGCTCGCGGCGAACAGCCACTGTTCAACTCGCACATGTGGGACGGCTCGGCGGTCGAACTCGAGGAGAACCTCTCGATCGCCCGCGAACTGCTCGCGACCTGCACGGCCGGCAGGACCATCATGGAGATGGAGATCGGCGTCGTCGGTGGCGAGGAGGACGGCATCGTCGGCGAGATGAACGAGAAGCTGTACTCCACGCCGGGCGACGCCATGCGGGTGGCCGAGACGCTGGGCACCGGTGAGAACGGCCGCTACCTGCTCGCCGCCACCTTCGGCAACGTCCACGGGGTCTACAAGCCGGGGCACGTGCAGCTGCGGCCCTCGATCCTCAAGGACCTCCAGGACGCCGTCGCCGGCTCGACGGGCACCAAGCAGCCGTTCGACCTCGTCTTCCACGGCGGTTCGGGCTCCACGCTCGAGGAGATCCACGAGGCGCTCGACCACGGCGTCGTGAAGATGAACATCGACACAGACACGCAGTACGCGTTCACGCGTCCCGTCGCCGACCACATGCTGCGCAACTACGACGGCGTGCTGAAGGTCGACGGCGAGGTCGGCAACAAGAAGGTCTACGACCCGCGCAGCTGGGGCGCGTCGGCGGAGGCCGGCATGGCGAAGCGCGTCGTCGAGGCGTGCCAGATGCTGCGCTCGGCCGGCACCCGGATCCGCTGACGCGTGGACCCGATCTCCGAGGAGCGCTTCGAACAACTGGTCGGTGAGGCCCTCGACGAGGTGCCCGACGAACTGTGGGAGCAGTTCGACAACGTCGTGGTCCTCATCGAGGACCGTCACGAGGACGAACCGGACCTGCTCGGGATCTATGAGGGCATCCCGCTGACCGAACGCGAGGAGTACGCGGGCGCGATGCCCGACGTCATCCGGGTCTTCCGGCTCGCGCTGTGCGACTTCTGCGAGGACGAGCAGCACCTCGTCGACGAGGTCTATGTCACGGTCGTGCACGAGTTCGCCCATCACCTCGGCATCGACGACGACCGGTTGCACGAACTCGGCTGGGCGTGATGGTGCGGCTGCCGTTCGAGGAACTGGATTCGCAGTCGACGCCGATGGGCGAGATCAATCTGCGGCGGCGGATCGAGCCGTCGCGGCAGGTCGACGTCTACGAGGTCAAGCTCGGTGACGAGTTCCTGATGTCGAGCCTGTTCACGGTCGCCGAGATCGAACTCGCACGTCTCGGACTCGCCGCGGTCGACGGCGACGACCTCGACGTGGTGGTCGGGGGGCTGGGGCTCGGCTACACGGCCGTCGCCGCGCTCGAGGACGAACGGGTCCGGTCGTTGACCGTCGTCGAGGCACTGCCGGAGGTCATCGGCTGGCACGAACGTCGCCTGCTGCCCGAAGCGTCCCGGTTGGTCGACGACGGCCGCACGCGGCTGGTTCGCGGCGACTTCTTCGCGCTGGCGGCCGGGGACGAGGGCTTCGATCCGCACGCGCCCGGGCGGAGGTTCGACGCGATCCTGTTGGACGTCGACCACTCGCCCCGCCACGTCCTGCATCGCAGCCATGCCGGCTTCTACACCCCGGACGGGTTGCGCGCGATGTCCCGCTTCCTCGGTCCGGACGGCGTGTTCGCCCTGTGGTCCGACGATCCGCCCGACGACGGCTTCCTCGACGTGCTGCACGAGCTGTTCAGCCACGCCCGTGCCGAGGTCGTGGCCTTCGACAACTTCTACACCGGCGGCGAGTCGACGAACACCGTCTACGTCGCCCGCCGCTGACCATGTCGCGGCAGCGCGTCGGTGTCGCGCCAGACCCGCACCGGTGCGTAGCTGCCGCGACATGGATGAGGAGTCGCGACATGGTTGTCCGCCGCGCCGATGTCAGCCGCCGGCCATGGCGCCGATGACGGCGAACGGTTCCTCGCCGCGCGCGATCGCCTCGGGCAGCGGATCGTCGGGGGAGTCGTGCGAGAGGTCGCGGCCGCAGGCGAAGAAGCGCACGAACGCCCGCCGCTGGTGGGTGCCGTGGTCGCGGATCGTGCCGCGCAGGACCGGGTAGCTCGCCTCGAGGGCGTCGAGCACCGCACGCTGGGTGACCGGGCCGTCGACCTCCAGTCGGACCTCGTGACCCACCTTCGCCAGCGTTCGCAGGTGGGTGGGGAGCAGGACGCGGATCATGACAGCGTCTGCACCTCGACCGAGAGGATGCGCGGCAACCCCTCGACGATCGGCGCCCAGGAGTCGCCCGCGTCGGCCGAACCGAACAACTGCCCGCTGGTGGTGCCGACGTACACGCCGCAGTCGTCGAGGTGGTCGACCGCCATCGCGTCGCGCAGGACGTTGACGTAGCAGTTCTGCTGCGGCAGCCCCTTGGTGAGCGGCTCCCACTCGCCGCCGCCGGTCCGGCTGCGATAGACCTTCAGCGCGCCGTCGATGGGGTAGTGCTCCGCGTCGGACTTGATCGGTACGACGTAGACCGTCTCGGGTTCGTGGGCATGCACGTCGATGACGAAGCCGAAGTCGGTGGGAAGGTCGCCGCTGACCTCACGCCAGGAGTCACCGCCGTCATCGCTGCGCATCACGTCCCAGTGCTTCTGCATGAACAGCGTCTGTGGTGTCGACGGATGCCGCGCGATCTTGTGCACGCAGTGGCCGACCTCGGCGTCCTGATCGGGGATCTCCCCGGATCGCAGCCCCTTGTTGGTCGCCTTCCAGGTCGCCCCGCCGTCGTCGGTGCGGAAGGTGCCCGCGGCCGAGATCGCCACCAGCAGCCGTTGCGGGTCCGTCGGATCCTGGACGATGGTGTGCAGGCACAGGCCTCCGGCCCCGGGCTGCCACGACGAGCCGGTGCCGTGCTCGCGCAGGCCGCGCAGCTCCTGCCACGTCCCGCCGGCGTCGTCCGAGCGGAACAACCCCGCGTCCTCGATGCCGGCGTAGACGACGTCGGGTTCGGTCAGCGACGGCTCGAGGTGCCACACCTTGGCGAACTCCCACGGGTGCGGCGTGCCGTCGTACCACTGGTGGGTGCCGGGCACGCTGGCATAGCTGAACTCGTTGCCGACCGGGTTCCACGAGCGTCCACCGTCGTCCGAGCGCTGGATCACCTGCCCGAACCAGCCGCCGCACTGGGAGGCGTAGATGCGGTCGGGGTCGAGTGGCGAGCCCTGGACGTGGAAGACCTCCCACCCGCCGAACAACGGCCCCTGGACGTCCCAGTCCCTGCGTCGCTCGTCCGACGCGAGCACGAACGCGCCCTTCGCCGTGCCCACCAGGACCCGCACGCCAGCCATCGGTCGCTCTCCTTCGTCGTCGCTGTGGTCGTCCGTTGGGCAGACGACGGCGGGGGACCGAACTCATCGGTCCTCGTTGACCGCGATTCTGGCAGAACGACCCGGCTCAGGCGGCCCTGGGGAGCGTGAACCGGAAGGTGGCGCCGGCACCTCGTGGGCTGTCGGCGGTGAGCCTGCCGCCGTGCATCTCGACGAACTGTCTGGCGATGGACAGGCCGAGCCCCGTTCCGCCCCGGTCGCCGCGCTCGAACCGGTCGAAGACCCGCGCCAGGAGTTCGGCCGGGATGCCGGGCCCGTCGTCGTTGACCTCGACGACGACGTGGTCGCCGTCGACCTCGGCGCACACGGCGATCGCCGTGCCCTCCGGGGTGTGGCGCGCCGCGTTGCCGAGCAGGTTGCGAAGGATCCGTTCGAGGCCGTGGGGATCGGCCTCGACGACGAGGTCGTCGACCTTGCAGGTCACGTTCCGGTTGCCGAACACCGGTGTCATGTCCGACAGCAGGCGCCCGACGAAGGTCGCCAACGGGACCCGGGCGGGTCGCAGCACGACGCAGCCCTCGCTGAGACGGGTGTAGGAACTCAGGTTCGAGATCAGTTCCTGCAGCGTGCGGGCGTTGGACCGCAGACGTTGATGGATGTCGTCCTTCATGTCGTCGGGGAGGTCGCCGGCCGCAAGCAGGTCGAGGAAACCGCTGATGCCGATGATGGGGGTCTGCAGATCGTGGACGACGGTGTTGATGAAGTCGCGCCGCCACCGGTCGAGTTCCTCGAGCCGGGTCAACGCCTGGCCGCGTTCCTCGAGCAGCCGTTCGCGTGACGCCGCGGACTGGTGGCCCTGGGTCACGTCGCGGACGACCTGCGCGAACCCGCTGTGCTCGCCGGCGTCGTCGAAGAGGGGGGTGGTCACGACGTCGGCCCAGAACGTCGACCCGTCCTTGCGGACCCGCCAGCCGCTGTGCTCGGCCCGTCCTTCGGCCAGCGCCGTCTTCAGCAGATGAGCGGGCAGGTCAGCGTCGAGCTGATCGCCGGCGTGGAAGACGGCGTCGTGGGACCCGAGGACGTCGTCGGGCAGGTGGCCGTGCAGGCGTTGGGCGCCGACGTTCCAGCTCTCGACCAGGCCGGTCGGCCCCAGCAGGTAGATCGCGTGGTCGGTGACCGACTCGACGAACAGCTGGAAGCGTTCCTCGCTGCGTCGGAGCGCAGCGAACGCCTCGGCGTCGTCGAGGGATGGGTCGGGCACGCAACGCTCCTTGTCTGAACGTTTCTGGCGCAAAGGATGCAAGGTAGCCACCGTCCGCCGCCCGCGAACCTGGCCGCGGCCACCCCGCCAGGTCACCATCGCGGGCGCGGCACGCGGCCCGGTGAAGTGGGGCCCGAAGGCCCTGTGCCACCACCGGAGATCGGCGCAACCTGGGGGCACCGGTTCGACACGAGGGGACACGAGGATGCGGGTACTGGTGGCGGTGGCGTCGCGGCACGGTGCCACCCACGAGATCGCGGCCGCACTCGGTGAGCGCCTTGCGGGACATGGCCTGCGCGTGGTGGTGGCAGATGCCGAGGTCGTCGACGACCTCGAACGCTACGACGCCGTCGTGCTCGGGAGCGCCGTGTACGCCGGGCACTGGCTCGAGTCGGCCCGCGACCTGGTCGAGCGGTTGCGCGACCCGCTGATGCAGCGGCCGCTGTGGCTGTTCTCGTCCGGGCCGGTCGGTACGCCACCGAAGCCGGTCGAGGAGGCGCTCGAGCCGCAACGGCTCGCGCGTGAACTCGGCGCCCGTGCCCACCGGGTCTTCGCGGGCCGGATCGACCGCGACCGGCTCACCTTCGGGGAGCGGGCGTTGGTGCGGGCGCTGCGGGCACCCGTCGGTGACTTCCGGAACTGGGCCGACGTGGCGTCGTGGGCCGACGAGATCCATGCCGCCCTGGTGGCCGCGCCGGCGGTCTGACCTCGACCATCGACAACAGCACGAGCCCCGCCGAAGCGGGGCTCGTCTCGATCGTGGTGTCCGTCGGGCTACAACGCCTTACGCGAACCTCAAGATCGTCCGTGCGTCAATCCCCTCAGAGGGGCGTGACCTCGGTCGCCTGCGGGCCCTTCTGACCCTGACCGACGTTGAACTCGACGCGCTGACCTTCGTCCAGGGACTTGTAGCCCTGGGACTGGATCGCGGAGAAGTGGACGAACAGGTCATCGCCGCCCTCGGCCGGGGTGATGAACCCGAAGCCCTTGTCAGCGTTGAACCACTTGACGGTGCCCTCTGGCATGTTTCGTTTCCTATCGAAAAACGCGCGGTCCAGGATGTTCCCGACGAAAGCGAGGAACTTGGGGTCCTGACCACGCGATGCACGAAGCATAGCCGTTCGCTCGCCTCGCTGCACAGGGGCGCGAGGTCAGGCCGTCGCCGGCGGTCGACCGGCGGCCTCGCGCAGGGCACGAAGCACGTGGTTGCCGTCGCCGAGGAGCCGCTTGAGATGCCGCTCGAGCCCGGCGATGGGGTACAGGTTCTGCGGCGCGCGACGGTCCTTGTGGGGACGCGAGGCGAACCGGGGGAGTCGGCCGGCGGCGAGGTCGGCCAGCCGCGCCGCCTCGGCGACGCCCACGTCGGCCGATGCCTCACAGCGCACGATCCCCGCCCAGGGATGGTCGCCGCCGTACGGCAACCGCTGATACCAGGAGAAGCGCGTCCACGACGACTGGGCCAGGAACAGCGGGGTGCGCTCACCCGGGGCCAGCGCACCGACGACGTGCCGGACCTCCTCGGGCAGGTAGGCGACGTGGTGGGTCTTGACGTAGCCGATGGCGTGGGGGACCTCCACCGAGCCGTCCAGCGGGCCGTCGAGGACGAGCAGGCCGACCTCGCCCACGCCGTCGGGCCAGGCGAGGCGATCGAGCAGGCGGCGCTCCAGGCGCCGCAGGCGCTCCTGCATCCCGCGCTGCAGCGCGGCCGGGTCGTCGTCGGCGACCGCCCGGGGCTCGAAGCGTCCGGCCCGCGTCTGCAGTGGGGCGAACCCCGCCGGCCCGATGAGCAACCGCTGCACCTCGGTGGTGGTGATGGTCGCCTTGTCCCCGGCGCAACACACCGCACCCGCGGCGATGGACACGGCCGCGGCCTGCCGAACGACGCCGGCCGGCGCGTCGTCGGCGCCCCAGACGAGGCCCTCGACCCGACGCACCCCGTCGACGAAGGCGACCGGTGCGGCGTCGCCCTCCGGAGGTCGGCGCGGTGCCCACCGGGCTGCTGCCACCTCGACGTCGGGATCGACCTCGCCCGGACCCGCCGGCAGGTCGTCGCCTCCGCCGGGGCCGCCCATCTCGGGTGCCCAACTCTCGACCGCCAGCTTCACGCCGCATCCTCCGCGTCGGACTCGGCCCCGGCGGTCGCGCCGCCGTCGTGGCGGGTGACGACCGACCCCGACGGCCCCCGCCGCACCTCGAAGCGCACCGGCAGGCGTTCGGCGAGGTCGGCCACGTGGGTGACGATGCCGACCATGCGACCGCGCGATCCGAGTTCCTCGATGGCGGCCGCGACCACGTCGAGGGTGTCGGCGTCGAGGGTGCCGAACCCCTCGTCGAGGAACAGCGACTCGAGGCGGGCGGCGCCCTCGGCGGCGAGGTCGGCGACGTGCTCGGCGAGCGCCAAAGCCAGGGCGAGCGAGGCGAGGAACCGCTCGCCACCGGACAGGCTGCGGACCGTGCGCGGTTCGTCGGCGTTGCGGTGGTCGAGCACGAGGAACTGGTTGGCGTCGTCGAGCGCCAGCGAGTACCCCCCGGAGGACAGGTCGCGCATGAGGTGCGACGCCCCGACGACCAGCAGCGTGAGTGCCCGGTTGAGCAGCCACCGTTCGAAGCCGTTGGCACGCAGATGGTCACCCAGCGCCTTCGCAACCGCCTGCTCGTCGCGCGCCGCCGCCAGGTCGAGGCGTGCCTGGCCGGCCCGCGCCAGTCGATCCTCCAGCGTCTTCAGGCGTTCCTCGGCGCGCGCCGACGCACCGGAGACGGCGAGCGCCGGGGTCGAGCCCGCGGGCACCTCGACGCCGGCACCGGCGCACTCCTCCCGCAGGCGCCCGTCCACCTCGCGCCACCGCTGCTTGGCGCGGTCGACCTCGGCCAGCGCCAGCTCCGCGCGTTCCTGCGCCCGCGGAACCTGGTCGCGCGCCCAGGTGAGCAGTTCGCGCCAGGCACGGGTGAGGTCGTCGCGGTCGGCGGCGGGCGGGCGCAGGGCGGCGACGGCGTCGCGGGCCCGGTCGAAGGCGGCCCATGCCTCGCGCTCGCGGTCGCGCAGCTCGTCGGCGGCCCTGGTCGCCTGCTGGACGTCGTGACGGGCGCGCCGTTCGTGGGCGCGTGCGTCGGTCAGCGCCTGCTGGCCGGCCCGGATGCGTCCGAGCAGTGCGGCGACCTCGTCGGGATCGGGTGCGACCTGCAGCTGCGAGGCCAACGCGTCGCGGCGGTCGGTGAGCTGACCGGTGCGTTCGTCGTGGGCGCGCACCGCCTGCTCGGCGACCGCACGCTCACGGTCGGCCTGTGACCGCGTGCGGCCGGCCTGCGCCGCGACCTGCTCGGCGGCCGTCAGCGCGGCTCGGGCGGCCTCGGTCCGTTCGGCTGGAGGATGCTGCGGCAGGTCGGCGACCTCGGCCAGGCATACCGGGCACGGCGAGCCGACCTGCAGGTGCGCGGCCAGCGTGAGCGCCAACTCGCCCCGGGTCGCGTCCTCGACGGCGGCGCGGGCATCGGACACCGCCGCGACGGCGGCTTCCTCGGCGGCTGCGGCTTCCCCGGCGGTGGTGGCGGCGGCCTCGGCGGTCGCGTGCAAGGCGCGAGCGCGGTCGGCCGCGGCGGTCAGTTCCTCCAGCACCCGGGACAGCTCGGTCGCGACCTCCAGCGGCGGGACGTTCTCGAGCGCGTGTTCGGCCGCCTCGACGGCCGTGATGGCGTCCGCCAGCGCCCGCTCGGCCGTCGTGCCGAGTTCGGCCGCCTGTCGGAGCCGGTCCCCGAGCTCCGCGGCTCCGTCGGGCATGGCCAGCTGCGACAGCGCTTCGGCTGCCTGACGGGCGTCGTCCGCCTCCTGCCGGCGGCGCCGACCTTCTTCGACGATGCGCTCGAGCTCGGGCTGCAGTTCTTCACAGCGACTCGTCAGTTCCCGCAGGTGCTGCAGCCGTGCCGCGGCCTCGTCCCGCGCCTCGGGGGTCGCCTCGGCGAGCTCGCCATCGAGCCGTCGCCGCAGTTCGGTGATGCGCGCTTCGGCCTGGGTCGCGCGCAGCCGGGCGCGCTTGCCGATCTCCTCGTACACACCGAGGTCGAGCAGCTGCACCAGCAGGTCGTTGCGCTCGCGCGGCTTGGCGAACAGGAACCGGTCGAAGTCACCCTGGGGGAGCACGACCGAACGCGTGAACTGCTCGAAGGTGAGCCCGAGGAGACGGCCGATGGCCGTCGAGAGCTCGTCGGCGGTTCCGGCCACGGTGGCGATGCCGCCGTCGGTGACGTCCTCGAGCCGCGCCTCCTTGGTGGTGGCGCCCGTCGCGGTCCGGCGCACCACGCGGGTCGCCTGGTAGGTGCGTTCGGCGACGGCGAACGTGAGCCGGACCCTGGCCTCGTTGCGCCCCTGGTTGACGATCGGGGCCACCAGGCGGCGGTCGTCGTAGCGCGGCACGCTGCCGTAGAGCGCGAAGACGATCGCGTCGATGATCGAGCTCTTGCCGGCGCCGGTCGGGCCCGACAGCACGAACAGGTCCGCGTCGGCCAGTTCGACCGACGTCGCGTCCCGGAAGCTGCTGAACCCCTCCATCTCGAGTCGCAGCGGTCTCATGGCGCCACCCTCCCGCCGGCGGCGCCGCCCGGGTCGTCCTCGGCGAGGGTCGCCTCCTCGAGGAGCTCGGCGAACAGCTTGTCGAGCCGCGGGTCCTCGATGCCCTGCTCGTCGAGGTACTCGCCGAACAGCGCCAGCGGTGACTGGCGCAGGTCCTGGGCGTCGAAGTTAACGTCGTGCGAGGTGGGCCCGTCCTCGTCCTGCGGCCGCACCACACTGACGTCCACCGCCTGGGGCAGCGCCTCGCGGACCTGGTCGGCCAAGCCGGGTCGGGGCGACTCCTCGAGCAGGACGCGGACGTAGTCGTCCGCCAGCTCCGCGCCGCGGGCGAGCACCTGGTCGACGCTGCCCCGCAGCGTGCGCATGCGGCGACCGGCGCGCAGGTCGATGCCCTCGACCTTCGCAGGCGTGTCGGGGTGCGCCTCGACGAGCAGGACCTGCTTCGCGCCCCGGTCGGCCTCGCCGAAGTCGAGGTGTAGCGGCGAGCCGCAGTACCAGGTCGGCGCCGGCCCGGGGATGCGGTGCGGCAGGTGCAGGTGGCCGAGCGCCACGTAGTGCGCCGTGGCAGGGAAGGCCTGGGGCGGGACGACGTAGTCGAAGATGGTGTGGGCCTGGCGTTCCCCGCCGCCGAGCACCGGTTCGCCCGACGCGACGGTGAGGTGGCCGACGACGACGTCCACGGTCTCGCCGGAGCCGAAGTCCGCCGTCAGCGCCGCGATGATGCGCCTGGCCCGGTCCGCGTAGGTGCTGGACTGCTGCGAGGCGTCGTTGGCCATCAGCTGGTCGCCGGTGACGATCGAGCGCTGCGAGAGGAACGGCACCAGCGCGACGCGGGCGACCTCGCCGGACGGGGTCGGCAGATCGAGGACGCCGCCGTGGTCGGGGCGCATGACGCGGTCGGCGAGGTGGACGTTGCCGAGCTCGAGCAGCGGGCGGACGGCGGCCCAGCGTCGCGGGTTGTCGTGGTTGCCGGCAAGCACGACGACGTGGGCGCCGGTCGCGGCGAGGTCGAGCAACGCCCGGTAGACGATCGACTCGGACTCTGCCGACGGCGCGCCCGTGTCGAACTGGTCGCCGGCGACCAGGATCAGGTCGACCTGCCGTTCGTGCGCGATGCCGGCGATCTCGGCGAGCACCGCGCGGTGCTCGTCGGCCCGGCTCCGGCCACGGACGGTCCGGCCGACGTGCCAGTCGCTGGTGTGGAGGATGCGCATGGTCGCACTCTACGGAGCCGCCGTGACATTCCCCCGGCGGCTGCCCCTCCCGGCCGCTCGTCGCGCTCGTGACGCGGCGGGCTCGGGGTCACTGGTAGGACACGAACACCGGCAGCGGATCGAGGGCCAGCACCTGCTCCGGCGTGGGCGTCGGGCTGTCCTCGTCGTAGAAGTTCTTCCAGCCCCACCACCAGCGGTCCTCCGCGCCGGCGGTGATGGCGGCGTAGGTGTCGTACTTGGTCCCGATCGGCCCCTGCCCGTCCATGTGCACGACCGCGGCCAGTTCGGGTCCGACCTCGACGGTGTCGCGGTCGGGCAGCATGTCGTGGCGGAACTGGTGCAGGATCAGCAGCTTCTGCGGCAACTGCTCCTCGCGCACCACCTCGGCGAGCCAGTCGGCAACGCGTTGGACCTCCTCGGCCGCGACCGAGCCGATCTGGCGCAGGTGGACCTCGTCGTCCTCGAGCCGCCACTCGGGGTCCAGCGCCAGACCGACGTGGGGCTGCGCGAGCAGGTCGCGGTACTCCTGGGCCTGGTCGAGGAAGTCGGTGCGACCCGGCTGCAGGTCGAGGATGACGTAGATGCCCTCCTCGGCGGCGCGGTCGATCCAGGGCTGCAGACCCTCAGGGTCCAACCGGCGGCTGTAGTCGCCGCGATCGCCGGCCTCGGCGGAGGCCACGGTCGTGATGATCTCGAACGCGGGCAGCACCGTCCGGCCGTCGGCGCCGTAGGGCTCGGCGACCTCGCGCAGACGGGCGATGGTGGCGTCGAGGTCCTGCTCGCCCAGGGCGCCCAGGGCACGGGAGCCGGGCGTGCCGTACAGCGCGACCATGCGCTCGGTGTCGAAGAGGGTGTAGCCGCCCGACGGCAGCGGTTCGTTCGAGAGGACGGTCCGCAGCTGCCAGTCGGCGGCAGCGGCGTCGGCGTCGCCGACCAGCGCGACCCGCTCCGGCCCGACCTCGCGCACACGTTCGGTCCGGCCAGCCTCCCGCCAGGGAGCGTCGCCGTGGACGGGCAGCAGCACCTCGTCGCGTGCACCGGCCGACGCCGCAGCGACGGCGTAGGACGCCCGGTCGACCGGGTCGGCCAGCCAAGCGACCTCGGAGGGGTCGGTGGCGAAGCGCGGGCTGGCGCTGGGCTCGGCGTCGACGCCGAGGTCGACGAGGCGGTCCGCCAGCGCCTGGGCCGCCTCGCCGTCGCGCGCGATGGTCTCGACCCGCAGCGACGGCGGCAGCTGCGTGACGGTGGCCTCCAGCTCGGCCGCGTCTTCGGGCAACGGCAGCAGTGGAAGGCCCTCACCGGCACGTGAGAGCGCGGCCGCCCGCGAGCCCGCGTCGCCGGCGGCGAAGCCCAGTGCACGCTCCTCGCCCAGGTGGTCGATCACGGCTGAGGTGAGCGCTGGATCGGGCGCCGCGTCGTCGCCGCCGGTCTCGGGCGCGTCGTCGGCGGCCGTGTCGTCGTCGGTGGCGTCCTCGGTCGTGTCCTCGGTGTCGGTGTCGGTCGCGTCGTCGGCGCCGAGGGCGGTCACCTCGACGTCGCTGCCCACGAGTCCGGAGACGTCCTCGCGAAGTCCGAGCGTCACGACCGCCGGGGGCTCGAGGGCCGTGATGGTCTCGCCCAACGCGTCGAGTCCGCCGACCGACGCCAACAGCAGTGGCGCGCCCGCAGCCGCAGCGACGGGCGCGGCGAGCGTCGCGGCCCAGGCATGATCGGGGTCGGCGACCACGACCGTGTCGGCGCAGCGGTGGGTGACGGCGGCCACGGCGGTCGCGACGGCGACCGGGTCGTCACCGGTGAGGTCGCTGATCGCCTCTGCGGGACCCTCGCCGGCACAGTTCCGTGGTTCGGGTCCGCCTTCGTCCTCGGCGGCGGTGGCGCCCGGCTCGGTCGGCTCAGTGTCGGCGTCCGTTTCGGCGTCGGCGACGTCGTCACCCTCGGGGGACGCGGACGGCTCGTCGCTGGTACAGGCCGCCAGGGCCAGTGCCACGGCCGCCGTCACGCCGATCAGGCGGTTGGCCCATGCGAAGCGTGACACGTCGGATCAGACCTCCCGGAGGGCGGTGACGCTAGCCCGCGGGGCTCCACGCTCGTCGTACGCGCCGTGTACTCCCGGCCGAGCAGGCCGTAGACCGCGTCGTCGGTCCACCCGCCGTCGTCCCAGTAGGACTCGCGCAGCACGCCCTCGCACGTGAACCCGAGGCGATCGAGCAGTGCCGCCGACCGCGCGTTGCGCGGGTCCAGGCGGGCCTCGACCCGGTGGACCGGGCTGCCGGCGGCGAAGAGGTGGTCGAGCAGCAGCCGGATCGCGGCGGTCGCGTGGCCGGCACCGCGGTGTTCCGGCGCGAGGGTGAACCCGATCTCGACCAGGCGGAGGTCGTCGCCCGTCGACAGCATCACGTCACCGATCAGCCCCGCGGCCTCGACGCGCTCGACCGCGTACTGGAACGTGGTGCCCGGGCGGCCGGGCTCGCCGGCCGCGAACTCGTCCACCAGCTCGCGCGCCCTGGCCAGCGGGAAGGGCGTCGACCAGCCCTGGAAACGGGCCGTGTCCGGGTCAGAGCGGTAGGCCGCAAGCGCGTCCGCGTCGTCTGGCCGGAAGCGCCGCAGCCGCACCGTCGGCCCCTCGAGTACGTCGGGCACGTGCAGCCGCCCGGCCGTCGCCTCTTCGCTCATCGCCTCGTCCCGCGTCGCGCGACCGCCACCGATCGCCCGCCCCCGCGGAAGTGTGCATCCGAAGGCGGGGAATTGCGCGTCTCGATGCACGGATCGGGCGGGATCGCTCAGAACGGCAGTCCGGAGCCTTCGCTGTCGAGGTCGGCGAAGGGGTCGTCGGGCTGGGTCACGAGCGCGCCTTCCTCGCGTGGCGGACCCTCGCCGGCCTCGGACGGGCGGGTCGCCCACGCCGGGAAGGGGAACTCCACGACGAGCGGGACCGGCAACTGCGGCTGGCTCACGATCATCGTGCCCGGCTTGACGATCGTGGCCCGCTGCCGGTGCACCGTTGGCAGGAACCCGTACTCCTCGCGGGCGGCCTCGGCGGCGTCGAGGCGGCCGACGACGCGGATCGCGGAGTTGGCGACCACCCGCCGCTCGACCTCGGACGCGGTCTGCTGGGCCCCGATGAGGATCATGCCGAGCGAGCGTCCGCGCTCGGCGACGTCCAGCAGGATCTCCTTGATGGGGGAGGTGCCCTCGCGTGGGGCGTACTTGTTGAGCTCGTCGAGCACGATGAAGGTCAACGGGTCCGGGCTGCCGGCGCGTTCCTTGGCCTCGAACGCCCGCTGCAGCACGACGCCGACCACGAACCGCTTCGCGCGGTCGTTGAGGTTGTGGATGTCGACCACCGTGACCTGGGCGTCGTGCGAGATCGTGTGCTTCCGCGGGTCGGCCAGGTCGCCCCGGACGAGGTGTTCGAGATGGCGTTGCGCGCCGTACAGGCGTCGCACGAACGCGTTGACGGTGCCGATCCCGACCGCCCGGCCGGCCCACTCGGGCGCCGTCAGTTCGTCCTGGACCCGGGCGGCGATCAGGTCGATCAGCTGGCGGAAGGTGCGCGCCGACTCACCGTCGATGGAAACCGCCCCGTCCCCGATCGCGACCGCCTCGCGCTGCAGCTGGGCGGTGACGTTGTGCACCACCATCGTGTACTGCTGGCGGTCGTCGCCCGCGTCGGCGAACAAAAACGGCAGCAGTCCGTCGCGGCAGAACTCCTCGAGCGACCAGGCGAACGAGGTGATGCCCTCGCTGCGGGCGCCGGTGTCGGGTGCGGCACTGCTCGCCCCGCGGCGCGGCGGTGCCCAGAAGTCGACGGACCTGAAGGCGCTCGCAGGCAGCCCGAGCGCGGCGTATCGGTCGCGTTGGGTGTCGTCGAGCTTGCGGTTGGCGTGGTCGAGGAACAGCAGGTCCTCGCCCTTGACGTTGAAGATCAGCGCCTTCGCGTTGTGCGCCGCCGGCACCACGCCCGAGGTGAACAGGCTGTGCAGCAGGAAGGTGGCGTAGGTCGTCTTCGTCGCGACCCCCGACACGCCCGAGATGTTGACGTGGGCGCCGCGCGTACCGTCGAGGAACTCGAGGTCGACGAACACCGGCTGCCCGTCCCGCGACAGACCGGCCGGCAACCGCGAGGCCATGCGGTCGAAGAACAGCGCCTGGTCACGGTCGTCGCCCTCCGCCTTCAGCACCGCCTGGCCGGGCAGCGGCGGGACGAACACCTCGGGTTCGAACCGGGTGCTGAGCACCTTGGCCGCCTCGGCGACCTCGGCGGGAAGCACGCCGTCCTCGATCAGGAACACGTCGGAGTCGAAGCGGGCACCCTCGTGGCGCGCGCGGACCTGGCTGACGATGCCGTAGATCATGACCGGGTCCCGGCCGGGCGGGGTCCGCTGCAGCGCCACGACGTCGTCGAGCTGGAGGAAGCGCTCCGGGGCGACGCCGACCCAGAATTCCAGGGGCGTCGCGTCCTCGGTCCCGATCACGCGGCCGACGAAGTCGGGCCGGTCCTCGGGCGCGGTCGGCTCGGACACGTCGCGGGCTCCTCCGGCGGTGGGCAGGTCGTTCTCGCGCAGCCTACGGGGGCCCTGCGACCCACCCGGCACCTCGTGGCGGGTGCGCCCACCGATCGCGTCCACTGTGGTCGCCGTCCCTCCGGCCGACGTCTGCCACCATCGGGTCCGTCACGGGGGGGAGGGGCGGCAGGTGCAGCTACCGAGGGGTCGGTTCGCACGCCTTGTGGTGGCCGTGGTGACGGCCACCACGCTGCTGCTGGCCGTGGCTCCCGTCGCGGCCGCGACACCGGGCCGGGACACCTCGCAGAGCTGTCCACGGGGCGACCATCCCTTCACCGACGTCGGCGGCGTCCACGCGCCCGCGATCACCTGCGTCCACCTGCTGGGGATCACCACGGGCCGGACCCCCACCACCTACGAGCCGGGCGGGGCACTTCGCCGTGACCAGCTCGCCTCGCTGCTCGTGCGCACCCTCGAGGCCGCCGGACACCCTCTGCCGGAGCCCGCGGCGGACCCCTACGACGACCTTGCCGGCAGCGTCCACGCCGACGCGATCGGTCGCCTGGTCGCAGCGGGCGCCCTGCCCGGTGGCGGGGAGTTCCGCGGGCGGACGCCGGTCGACCGGGCCGAGATGGCGGTCATGACGGCGGCAGCCCTGCGCGCCACCGGGACGCTCGCGACGACGGACCGCGACCTGTTCACCGACGACGACCGACTTCCGGCCGCGACCCGTCGGGCGATCGACGAACTGGCGATGGCCGGGGTCGTGACCGGCGTCGACACCGGCCAGTACCGGCCGGAGCTGGTCCTGCGCCGCGACCAGATGGCGTCGATCCTGACCCGGGCTCACGACCTGGTCGTCACCGGCGGGCGGGCTCCCGCGACCGTGCCACCCGCCCCGTACTCGCGTTCGCCCGAGGGTTGGATCGTCGCCGGCGGCACGACCGACGTCGCCGGTCGCTCCGGCACCGTCACCCGCTACACCGTCGAGATCGCCGATGGATTGCAGACACGCCAGGACGTGTCCGACTTCGCCCGCCGGGTGGAGCGTGCACTGCACGAGCCGGGACACGGTTGGACCGCCCGCGGCGAGCACCGGCTGCAGCGGGTCGCTTCGCCGGCCGAAGCCCGGATCCGGGTCGTCCTCGGCAACCCCGCGACCGTCGACCGGTTGTGCCGCCAGGCCGGGCTCAACACCGCCGGCATCTACTCGTGCTGGAACGGTCGGGTCGCCGCGCTCAACGCCGACCGCTGGTTCGGCGGCGTCCGTCACGTCGCCGACCTGCAGCTGTACCGGACCTATCTCGTCAACCACGAGGTCGGACACGGCCTGGGGCACGGCCACCGCGACTGCCCGGGCCGCGGCCGAACCGCCCCCGTCATGATGCAGCTGTCGAAGTCGACCTACGGCTGCGTTCCCAACCCGTGGCCCTATCCCTGACCGTCAGACGCGGATCCAGACCGGTGAGGTCGCGCCGTCGGCGTGCCGCTGTGCGTAGCTGGTCACGAGCCCGTGCTCGTCCACGGCCAGCTCACCCACGAAACCACCGGCGGAGCGGTAGGTCCAACGCCCCTCGCCCTCCTCGGCGTAGGACTGCTCGAGCGGCTCGATCGCCGGCCCTGGAACACGAAGCCACGCGGCCCGCACCGGGCCACCCCGGGCGCGCCGCAACGGCAGCGTGTTGGTGACGGGGCTGGCTTCGAGGTCGACGTCGAGGCAACCCTCGAGGTCGGTGACCTGCTGCCCGTTCCGCCACCAGCGTCCGTGGCCATCGCTGTGCAGGACCCGGACGTCGTCGGCGGTCTCGAGACGTGCCCGGCGGGTGCGCCAGGCGGCGTCGACCTCGACCTCGTAGCCCAGCGCCGCCGACAACCCACCCGCACCGGACGGTTCGACGTTCCCGCGGAAGACGACGCCATCCGGCAGGTCGTACCAATCGACGTGTTCGGCACCGAAGGGTCCCTCCCAGCCGACGGTGCGGGTCGGCGCCGCCGGAGCGACCGGCTTCTCGAAGCAGATCTCGGTGGTGTGCGAGGGATCGTCGAGGTCGCGCCGGGCGCCGGTGTCGGCGTAGCCGTGCCGCTCGTAGAGGCGGTGGGCGTCGTGGAAGCGGGTGTCGGACCACAGCACGACGTGCGAGGCGCCGATCCCGGCCGCCTGGGCCTCGACCCGCCGCACCAGCTGGCCGGCCAGGCCGCGGCGTCGGTGGCTGGCCGCGACGTAGAGCCGTTTGAGCTCGACGCGACCGTCGTCGTCGGGTGCCCCGGTCCCCACGCTGGCCACGATCGTTCCGACGTCCTCGACGACCCACCACCGCCCGCCACGTCGTGCGGCCGTCGTCGCCGGCACCGGCAGGTCGTCGTCGAGGTCGGGCAGGTCGAGCACGCAGCCGGGGTACTCCGCGTAGGCAGCGCCGACGAGGTGGACCAGTTGGTCGCCGTCGGCGTCCCGGATGGCCCGCAGGACCAGACCGTCGTTCACCGTGACCGCTCCTCGGGGCGTGACGGTCCGGCAAGCTAGCGCCAGCCCCTGACACCAGGAGACCGCATGGACCTCGCCGGCCTGCGCCCGATGCTGGCGACGCCCGGTCAGCCGGACGCCGTGCGGCGGGGCCACCGGTACGAGTTCAAGTGGGACGGCGTGCGTGCCTTGGTGGCGATCACCGCCGACGGTTCGCTGCAACTGCGCAGCCGGAACGGCGTCGACATCACCGCGCGCTATCCCGAACTGGCCGGACTGCCCGACGCCGTCGGTTCCCCCGCCGTGCTCGACGGTGAGATCGTCGCCTTCGACGAGCGGGGCCGACCGTCGTTCGCGGCCCTGCAACCGCGGATGCACCTCGCCGATCCCGCGCGCGCGGCACAGGCGGCCGCCACGCGTCCGGTCGCCCTGCTCCTGTTCGATCTGCTCTCCCACGACGGCGACGACCGCCTGGCGTGGCCGCAACAGCAGCGGCGCGCCGGCCTGCTCGATCTCGACATCGCCGCCGGCGGGCCGTGGTCGGTGCCGCCCGACACCGACGACCTCGACGCGGCCCTGGCCATCGCGACCGAGCGCGGGCTCGAAGGGGTCGTCGCGAAGCGGCTCGACGCGCCGTACCGGCCCGGCGTCCGTTCCAGCGCCTGGGTCAAGTTGCGCCTGGCACGGCGGCAGGAGGTCGTCGTGGGCGGCTGGCGGCCGGGCAAGGGCCACCGTTCGGGTCGGATCGGCTCGCTGCTCGTCGGCGTCAACGACGGCACCGGGCTGCGGTACGCCGGGGGGGTCGGGTCGGGACTGGGCGAGCGTGAGATCGAGGCGCTCGAGGCGGCGATCGTCCCGCGTGCGCACAGCCCGTTCGTCGACGCGGTCGAGCACCGCGACGCACGCTTCGCCGAACCCGGCATCGTGGTCGACGTGCGCTTCACCGAATGGACTCCCGACGGGCGGCTGCGGCACCCGGTCTACCTCGGCCGCCGCGACGACAAGGACCCCGCGGACGTCGTCCGCGAGGACTGATGCGGACCGCGTGGCGGGAGTACGCTGCGGCCGTGCGCACTCCGCCCGCGGGGTGCGACGGCGAGGAGGCAGCGCATGCCACGCGCGATCTGGAACGGTGCGATCAGCTTCGGGCTGGTGAACATCCCGGTGAAGCTGGTGACGGCGACGCAGAGCAAGACGGTGCGCTTCCGCGAGATCCGGCGCGGCGACAACTCCCGCATCCGTCACCGCAAGGTGGCCGCTTCCGACGGCGAGGAGGTCACCAACGACCAGATCGTCAAGGGCTACGAGATCGCGCCCGACCGTTACGTGGTGCTCGACCCGGAGGAGCTCAAGGCCCTCGACGCCAAGCGGTCGCGCGCCATCGACATCGAGGACTTCGTCGACCTCGCCGACATCGAGCCGCTCCAGTACGAGTCGTCGTACTACCTCCTGCCCGGTGACATGTCTGGCAAGTCGTACGAGCTGCTGCGCCGGGCCATGGAGGAGACCGGCAAGGCGGGCGTGGCGCGCTTCACGCTCCGCAGCAAGCAGTACCTCGCCGTGCTGCGTCCGGTGGGAAAGGCGTTGGCCGTCTCGACGCTGCTCTACCACGACGAGGTGGTCGCGCCGGAACAGCTCGACGGCTTGCCCGACGACGTCGAGGTCGCCGATCGGGAGCTCGCGATGGCGACCTCGCTCATCGAGTCCATGACCACCGAGTGGGACCCCAGTCGCTACGAGGACGAGCACCGCCAGCGCGTGCTCGAGTTGATCGAGCGCAAGGCCGAGGGCGAGGACATCGCCAGCGTCCCCGAGACGGAGCGCGAGGCCGGCGACGTGGTCGACCTCATGGCGGCGCTCGAGGCGTCGCTGTCGGCGGCCAAAGCTGGCGCGGCGTCGGACAAGGGCGACGGCCAGCGCGACACCGCCTGATGGCGCCGAAGGACGAGTCGAAGCGCCAGACGGTGCAGGTGCCCGGCGTCGACGCGCAGGGAAACACCGTCTCGCGCCAGCTGAGCGTGTCCAACCTCGACAAGGTCCTCTGGCCAGACGGCACCACCAAGGCGGCCTACATCAACTACCTGGTGTCGATCGCCCCGGTCATGCTGCCCCACCTCGTCGACCGCCCGGTGACCCTCAAGCGCTACCCCGACGGCGTCGACGGGCAGAGCTTCTTCGAGAAGCGGTGTCCACCCCACAAGCCCGACTGGCTGACGACGACGCCCCTGCCGAAGCGGGGGACCGGCCGATGGGGACGGCCGAAGCCCGAGGAGGAGAAGCCGAGGAAGCTTCGTCCGGGCGAGCGCGAGGACATGGTCGACCACTGCAACCTCACCGACACGGCGGCGTTGGTGTGGGTGGCCAATCTGGCCGCCCTGGAGCTGCACGTCACCATGGGACGCGCGCCCGAGCCGGGCAACCCGCGGGCGGTGGTCTTCGACCTCGACCCCGGTCTGCCGGCGGACGTCGTGACCTGCGCCCGGGTCGCGCTGCACCTGCGTGAGGTGTTCGACCGCCTCGGGCTGCTCGCCGTGCCGAAGACCTCCGGTGGCAAGGGACTGCAGCTGTACGTACCGATCAACCAGGACGCGGTCACCTACGACGACACCAGCGACTTCTCCCGCGAGGTGGCCCAGCTGCTGGAGCGGGTGCACCCCGAGCTGGTCGTGTCGACCCAGACCAAGACCGAGCGGGTCGGCAAGGTGCTCATCGACTGGTACCAGAACACCCTCACGAAGACGACGGTGTGCGTGTACTCGCCGCGGGCCCGGGAGCGCCCGACCGTGTCGACGCCTCTGACCTGGGACGAGGTCTCCGACGGCGCCGATCAGGGCGATCCCGCGAAGCTGCGTTTCGTGATGGACGAGGTCGTCGAGCGCGTCCAGCGGCACGGCGACCTGTTCGCGCCGGTGGCCGAACTGCAGCAGGAACTGCCGCAGTTGGCATGACCTGTCGTCTTCAGCTGACGTACAGGGTCCGCTGCCCGTACGGGCGGGCGGTCCGTCGGGGCCATGGTCGGCCGGTCGGCGCGGGCGTTCGCCTGCCGGGTCCGGCTTCGTACGGTCCGTTCAGGTCAGGTGACCAGCCACGCGCTCACCGCGGTCCAACGGAGGACGTCGAACTCTTGGATGCCATCGCAAGCACGCCGCCACTGGCGGGCCAGCCCATGGGCGACGGGGCCCCGCGCCCCCTGCAGCACCCGGGACGCCATCTTCCCTGCCCCCTGCCGGAGCCCCGTGGCCCGGTCACCAGCTTCCTCGTCGAGCACCTGGTTCGTGCCCCGCACGACCTGCCGGTGTGGCCCGCACCCACCGACGACCCGCTGACGGGTGACGACACCCATCTCGCGCTCTACCTCGTCTACGAGCTCAACTACCGCGGCGTCGAGGGCGTCGACGAGCGGTGGGAGTGGCACCCCGACCTCATCCGGCTGCGGGGGCAGCTCGAGGACCGGTTCGAGGCGGCACTGGTCGAACTCGTCGGGGACCTGCCCGAGGTCGACGACGTCACCGTCTTCCTGCAGGAACTCACCACCGACGACGGCGACGGCCGCTCCATCTCGAAGTTCATCGAGCACGAGGGCGACCTGCAGCAGTTCCGCGAGCAGGCCGTGCACCGCACCGCGTGGCAGCTCAAGGAGGCCGACCCGCACAGCTGGGCCATCCCGCGGTTGGGCGGCAAGCCGAAGGCCGCACTGGTCGAGATCCAGGCCGACGAGTACGGCGACGGGGTCGACCAGGATGTCCACGCCGAGCTGTACGCACTCACCATGGAACGCCTCGGCCTGTCGTCGCGGCCCAACCACTACATCGACCTGCTGCCGGGCATCACCCTGGCCACCGTCAACCTCGTGTCCATGTTCGGCCTGCACCGTCGCTGGCTCGGCGCCGTGATCGGCCACCTCGCCGTGTTCGAGATGTCGTCGGTCACCACGATGGCACGCTTCGCCACCGCGTTGCGGCGGCTGCACTTCGACCCGTGGACCTGCCTGTTCTTCGACACCCACGTGGTCGCCGATGCCCACCACCAGACCGTGGCCGCCACCGACCTGGCCGGCGGGCTGGTCGAGCAGGAACCGCGCCGGTTGCAGGAAGTGGTCTTCGGTGCCCTGGCGTTGTGCAAGCTCGAGGGCAAGCTGACCGAGCGGGTCCTGGACGCCTGGGACCGCGGCGAGTCGTCGTTGCTCGGCGAACTCGGCGTCACCGGCCCCGCACCCGGCCAGGACATCCTCCACGTCCCGGCCGACGACCCCCGGGTGCGCGCCGGGGCGTGACGACCTCTTCCGCAACACGAGGAGCAGAGCATGGCCAAGGACCATGGACCGTCCGTGAAGAACGACGCCCAGTACGAGGCGCTGCGCGACGAGGGCCACAGCAAGGAGGCCGCGGCGCGGATCGCCAACAGCGGTAGCGAGTCGTCGCAGAAGGGCGGGCAGAGCGGTTCCTACGACGACTGGACCGTCGATGACCTGCGGGAGCGGGCCGCCGAGCTCGACGTCGAGGGCCGCTCCGGCATGAACAAGTCCGAACTCATCGAGGCACTCCGCAACCGGTAGGCCCCAGCGCCCCGTGGCCGGGTCCGCGTTCCGCGGGTCCGGCCACATCCGCTTGACTGGCCATCGTGACCACCGACCCCACCAACCTCGGCCCCCGGCCAGCGACGCCCCCGCCGGCGCCGCCCGTGTCGACGTTCGCGCCGCTGCGGGTCCGCGAGTACCGCCGCATCTGGTCCGCGGCGCTGGTCAGCCACCTGGGCACGTTCCTGCAGCTGACGGCGGGGCCGTGGGTCATGCAGGAGATGACCGGCTCGCCGCTGCTGGTCGCACTGGTCACCACGTCGCTGACCCTGCCGCGTCTGCTGCTCACGCTGCCCGCGGGGGCGCTCGCCGACGTGGTCGACCGGCGCACGTTGATGCTGATCGGGCAGTTCACCAGCGCGATCTCGGTCGCCGCCATGACGGTGCTGAGCGTGACGGGCTTGCTGACGCCGCTGTGGCTGCTCGGCCTGTCGTTCCTGCTCGGGGTCGGCAATGCGATCGGTCTGCCGGCCTTCCAGACGCTGATCCCCGACCTCGTGCCGCGCAACCTGATGCCCCAGGCCATCACCCTCAACTCCGGGGCGTTCAACGTCGCCCGCGCCATCGGCCCGGCCCTGGGCGGCGTGCTGGTCGGGGCCGGGCTTGCCAGCACGGCGTTCGGCGCCAACGCGGCGTCCTACCTCGCCATCGTCGGGGTGCTGCTGACGTTCCCACGCGCGACCGTGTCCGACCATTCGCGCCCGACGCTGTGGCGCTCCACCGCGATGGGTGTGCGCTACGCCCGTTTCACCCGGCCGATCCGGGTCCTGCTGGCGGTCAGCGCGACGTTCGCGCTGACGACGGCGAGCATCCAGTCGCTGCTCCCGGTCGTCTCCACCGAACTGGGCCTGGGCGGTACCGGGTTCGGCGTGCTCTACGGCCTGTTCGGCGCCGGCGCGCTGGTCGGCGTGCTCTCGCGCGAGCGCGCCCGTGTGCGGTTCGGCCGCCGCATGCTGCCGGGCGCGATGCTGACCTTCGGGGTCTCGGGGGTCGTGTTCGGACTGGCGCCGCATCCGGTCGTCGCCGGCGCCGCACTGAGCATGAACGGGCTGTGCTGGGTCTTCACCCTCGTCACGATGAACGCGACGGTGCAGATGCTGGCGCCGAGGTGGGTGCGCAGTCGGGTCGTGTCCCTCTACGTGCTGGCGATCGGTCTGCAACCGGTCGGGGCGTTCGCCGCGGGTGCGCTCGCCGAGGTCACGGGGGCGGGGGTCTCGGTCGCGATCTGGAACCTCGGCACCGTGCTGCTCGGACTCGTCGCGTTCCGGCTCGGCCTGCCCGTGCTCGGCGAGTTCGACGAGCCGGCGGCGCCGGACGACTGGCACGTTCCGCGTCACGCCCAGCACGTCGCCGGTTCACCCGTGCTCATCGTCAACACCTGGGAGATCGACCACGACGACGCCGAGGAGTTCATGGCGGTCATGCGCGAACTGCGTCGTCAGCGCTTCCGAACCGGCGCGCAACGCTGGTCGCTGTACCGCGACGCCGACCGCCCGACCCGGATCACCGAATTCATCGTGGTGCACGACTGGGACGAGCACCTGGCCCAGCATGCGCGCATGGACCAGGAGGTCGCCGACGTGCTCGCCCGTGCGCGCGCGTTCGACCGCGCTGACGGCCCGATCACCCGGCACCTCGCGGGCCTCGACATCCTCGACTCGAGCGCGCCGTCGATCGACGAACAGCTGCTCACCATCCACGCCGAGGCGCACCGAAGCGATGGCAGCGTCCCGCTGGACGAGCGTGAGGTCGCCGACTAGGCGAGGCGGACCTGGAGCGCCCGGGGGCCGCGGCCGTCGTCGCTGCGTTCGAACTGCACCCGCTGGCCGGCGCTGAGGCACTTGAAGCCCTCGCCGGCGATGGAGGAGTAGCGCACGAAGACGTCGTCACCGTCGTCGTCGGGGGCGATGAAGCCGTAGCCCTTCTCCTCGTTGAACCATCGCACCTCGCCGGTGACGAGGTCGGCTTCGACGAGGGGGATCTCGGTGGTGAGCTGCTGCAGGTCGGGGTGCACGGTGGGCTCCTGGTGGCACGGGCGAGCCACGGCTGGCGGGTCGATGACCGAGACTACGACCGTGGGACAGAAGTCCTAAAGGTCGAGTCGGCCATCCGTACGGGGAGCGCCCGATCAGGCCGGGCCGGGAACCAGCCGTTCGGCGACCACCGGTGCGGCGAGCCCGCTCCCGACGGCGGCGCCACGTCCGGCCCGCCTGGCCTCGACGAGGTCGACGGCGCGGAGCACGGTCGGTTCCTCGCCGTGCACGTGCAGGTCGGTGGCGACTCCGCACCACAACAGCGGGGAGGCGCCCGTCATCAGGCCCTTGCCGCCCCGTCCCTTGACGGGGTAGTCGGCCAGCGGAGAGCGCTTGGCGGTCCCGTCACCGGCGACGGTCACCACCTCGCCGTCGTCGCTGCCACCGTCGACGACCGTCAGGGCCACCACGTCGGCGTCCTTCGGCACGTTCATCCCGGCCACGCCGGCGGCGGTGCGCCCCATGGGCCGGACCTCGTCGGCGGTGAAGCGCGTGACGTTGCCGGCGGAGTGGGCCAGCAGCAGGTGGTCGCCGTCGCGGCACACCGCTGCGCCGACGATGCGGTCGCCGGCCTTCACGCCGCTGGCCTGCAGCGACCGTTGACGGGCCTCGGCGAACTCAACCATCGCGGTCCGCTTGACCTGTCCCGCGGCCGAGGCCGTCACGACCGTCAGCGTCGGATCGTCGGACAGCACCACGGCACCGGCGAGCTTGGCGTCCGGTCCGCCGCCGAGCAGGCCACCGACGTGGGTGCCGCGCTGGCTGGCCTTCACGACCGGCACGTCGGCGACACCGACGCGGTAGCCGGTGCCCGCCTCGTCGACCAGCAGCAGGGTGTCGTCGGTGGTGCAGCGCAGCACGGCGACGAGCGGGTCGTGGGTGTGCTTGTGCGCCGGGGTCGCGCGACGACGCGCCAGCGGCTTGAGGTAGCCGCCGCGGGTGACCATCACGGTCACCTCCTGTGCCTCGAAGCCGGCCTGCGAGCCGCCGGCGAGCACGTCTTCGGCGCTGATGCCCGCGCCGACCAGCCGCGAACGGCGCGGGGTGGCGTGTACCCGCTTGATCTCGCGCAGTTCCTCGCCGAGCAGCTGGTCCAGGACGGCGTCGTCGCCGAGGATGGTCTGCAGTTCGCCGATGCGGTCCTGCAGTTCCTGGTACTCGTCCTCGAGCGCGGCGCGCTCCAGCGCGGCCAGCCGTCGCAGCTGCATGTCGAGGACCGCCTGGGCCTGGATCTCGCTCATCGCGAAGCGTTCGATCAGGCCGGTGCGGGCGTGTGCCGCCGACTCGCTGCCTCGGATGAGGGCGATGACCTCGTCGAGGTGGTCGAGGGCGAGCAGCAGGCCTTCGACGACGTGGGCGCGGGCCTGGGCCTTGCGCAGGCGGTGCTCGGTGCGTCGGGTGAGGACCTGGCGCTGGTGGGCGAGGTAGTGGCGCAGGCACTCGAGCAGGCCGAGGGTGCGCGGGGCGCCGTCGACCAGCGCGACCAGGTTGACGTTGAAGTTCGTGCGCAACTCGGTGGTGCGGTACAGCTTCTCGAGCACCGCGGAGGGGTCCTCGCCGCGCTTGAGTTCGATGACGATGCGCATGCCGTCGCGCGAGGACTCGTCGCGCAGGTCGCGGATGGCGTCGATCTTGCGGTTGCTGACCAGGTCGGCGATCCGTTGCAGCAGCGCCGACTTGTTGACCTGGTAGGGGATCTCGGTGACGACGATGCGCGGCAGGTTGCCGGTGCGGGTCTCGGTGCTGGCGACCGCCTCCACCGTGACCGCGCCGCGCCCGGAGACGTAGGCGTCGTGGATGCCGCCGCCCTCGATGATGCGGGCGCCGGTCGGGAAATCGGGCGCCGGGACGTGGCGCATCAGCCGTTCGAGGTCGGCATCGGGCTTGTCGAGCAGGGTCAGGCAGGCGTCGATGACCTCGCCGAGGTTGTGCGGCGGGATGTTGGTGGCCATGCCGACCGCGATGCCGGACGCACCGTTGACCAGCAGGTTCGGAAAGCGGGACGGCAGCACCAACGGTTCGGTGTCGTAGCCGTCGTAGTTGTCGACGAAGTCGACCGTCTCCTCGTCGATGCCGGCGAGCAGTTCCATTGCCAACGGCGACAGGCGCGCCTCGGTGTAGCGCATCGCCGCCGGCGGGTCGCCGTCGACCGATCCGAAGTTGCCGTGCCCGTCGACGAGCGGCTCGCGGGTGGAGAAGTCCTGGGCCATGCGCACGAGCGCGTCGTAGATGGAGCTGTCGCCATGCGGGTGGTAGGTCTTCATGACCTCGCCGACCGCGGACGCGCACTTGCGGTAGGGCCGGTCGGGGTGCAGGCCGGACTCGTACATCGAGTACAGGATCCGGCGCTGCACCGGCTTGAGGCCGTCGCGGACGTCGGGGAGGGCGCGCCCGACGATGACCGACATCGAGTAGTCGAGGAACGACTGTTCCATCCTCGACTCGAGGCTGACGTCGAGGATCTGGCCGGCGCTGAGCGTCGATTCGGTCGGCATCACACGTCCACGTTCTCGGCGAACTTCGCGTTGGTCACGATCCAGTCGCGGCGGGGGTCGGTCTGGTTGCCCATGAGCAGGACGAACAGCTCGTCGGCGCGGGCCGCTTCCTCGATGTTGATCCGCAGCAGCGTGCGGCGGCCCGGGTCCATCGTGGTGGCCCACAGCTGCTCGGCGTCCATCTCACCGAGCCCCTTGAAGCGCTGCACCTCGACGTTGCTGTTGCGCTTGAACTCGGTGCGCAGCAGCGTGTCGCGCTCCTTGTCGCTCATGGCGTACGCCACCTTGGAGCCCTTGCGCAGCTGGTACAGCGGGGGCTGGGCGAGGTAGAGGTGGCCCTTCTCGATCAGCTTCGGGGTGAGCCGGTAGAAGAAGGTGAGCAGCAGGGTGGTGATGTGCCCGCCGTCGACGTCGGCGTCGGCCATCAGCACGATCTTGTCGTACCGCAACCGGTCGTGGTCGTAGCCCTCGCCGACACCGGTCCCGATCGCCTTCACCAGGGCCTGGATCTCGGCGTTCTCCAGCACCTTGTTCAGCTGCGCCTTCTCGACGTTGAGCACCTTGCCGCGCAACGGCAGGATCGCCTGGGTGTGGCGGTCGCGGGCCGACTTCGACGAGCCGCCGGCGGAGTCGCCCTCGACGATGTAGAGCTCGGTCTCCGACGGGTCACGGCTGGTGCAGTCGGCCAGCTTGCCGGGCAGCCCGGCCGACTGGGTGTCGAGCAGGCCCTTGCGCCGGGTGAGCTCGCGGGCGGCCTTGGCAGCCTGGCGCGCCTTGGCGGCGACCGCGGCCCGCTTGATGATCTGCTTGCCCTTAGCCTTGTGCTTGACCAGCCACGCCGCGAGTTCCTCGGCGACGACCTGTTCGACGTAGCCGCGCGCCAGGGTCGAGCCGAGCCGTCCCTTGGTCTGGCCCTCGAACTGCGGGTCGGGCAGCTTGATGGAGATGACCGCGACGAGGCCCTCGCGGATGTCGTCGCCGGTGAGGTTGGGGTCCTTCTTGAGCAGGGCGCCCGAGTCACGGCCGAACTTGTTGAGCGTCGTGGTCAGTGCCCGACGGAACCCCTCCTCGTGGGTGCCGCCGTCGGCGGTGCGCACGATGTTGACGTAGCTGCGCAGGCGGTCGTCGTGGAACGCATCGGACCAGGTGAAGGCGAGGTCGATGGCGACCGGGTTGCCCTCGAAGTCACGCTGGTCGTGCACCTCGATGGGTGCGACCAATGGGTCCTTGCCGCGCAGGAGTTCGCCGACGAAGTCGGTCAGTCCGTGCTTGAACTTCAGCGTCTGCGAGCGGCCGTCGCGGTCGTCGGCCAGCATGATCTCGAGGCCGGGGTTGAGCAGCGCGGTCTCGCGCAGGCGCTCGCCGATGCGGTCGTAGTCGAGGGTCGTGGTCTCGAAGATGTCGGGGTCGGCCCAGAACCGCACCAGCGTGCCCGAACCCTTGGCCTTGCCCGCCTTCTCGAGGTCTTGGGTCTTCTCGCCCCGGGAGAACGCGATCGTGTGGCGGCTGCCGCCCCGGACCACCTCGACCTCGGTGCGGGTAGCCAGGGCGTTGACGACCGAGACACCGACGCCGTGCAGGCCGCCGGAGACCGCGTACGCCTGTCGGTCGAACTTGCCGCCGGCGTGCAGGGTGGTGAGCGCCAGTTCGACGGCCGGCACTTTCTCGGTCGGGTGCTTGTCGATCGGGATGCCGCGTCCATCGTCGGACACCTCGATGCCGCCGTCCTCGAGGATGCGTACGGCGATCTTCTTCGCGTGACCGGCGAGGTGTTCGTCGACGGCGTTGTCCACGACCTCCCACACCAGGTGGTGCAGTCCGCGCACGTCGGTCGAGCCGATGTACATCGCGGGCCGCTTGCGCACGCCCTCGAGGCCCTTCAGGACGCTGATGCTCTGAGCGCTGTACTCCGTCACGTGGTGGTGCCCTCAGTGGTCGGTGCGCGAGACGCGCGGGCGAGTTGGCGCCGGTCCGGCATCGGCGCGCGCCGTCCCCGCCCGGGTGCCGTAGTGGCGATCCCGAAGGCGGCGACCGGGCCGTCCTGACCGTCGTAGGCCACGGTACGGCACGGCCGCGACACGGCCGAGCACCCGCTGCCGGCCGCGGTGGCAAACGTGTCGCCTCCCCTTCGATGGGACCGGCCGGCCGGTCGGTCGGGCCGGTCGTGATCGGGCGCCAGCAGCTAGCTTCGCGAGCGCGCGCACGCGCCCAGACACCCGCGCACGTCGAGCGGCACGGGTGTCGAGTGGGGAGGCCGGAAGCGGTGGAGGACGGGACGCCGGAGGACGAGGGTGGCGGCGAGACCGTCATCCTCGAAGACGTCGATCCGCCCGGCAGTTGGGACGAGCTCGTCGAACTGCTGAGCGATTCGCTCCAGGCGCTGGCGGAAGGCTTCGTGGCGCGGTTGCCGCTGATCGCGCTGGCCCTGGTGCTGTTCTTCGCCGGCCTGCTGCTGGTGCGGTGGGTGCTGCGCGGCGTCGAACGTGCCCTGCAGAGCCGGCGCGCCGACCGGACGGTGCAGGGGCTGGCGATCCAGCTCGCGCGGGTCGTGCTGGTGCTGTTGGTGACGCTGTACGCCCTGAGCGTGGCCGGCGTGCAGATCGGCGCGGTGCTGGCGGGTCTCGGGCTGGCCGGCCTGGCGCTGGCGTTCGCACTGCAGAACATCCTGGAGAACTTCGTCGCCGGCGTCCTCATCCTGATCAGAAAGCCGTTCCGGCGCGGCGACCAGATCGAGTCCAACGAGTTCATGGGCACGGTCGAGGACATCGACCTGCGTGTGACGCGCATCCGCGACTTCGACGACCAGGTCGTGCTGATCCCCAACGCGATGGTGTTCACCGAGCCGATCGTGAACCTCACCCGCCTCGGTCGCCGGCGCACCCGTATCACGATCGGCGTCGACTATCGCGACGACCACGACCGAGCCCGCGAGGTACTGCTCGAGGCGGTTCGCGGCGTCGAGGGTGTGCTGCCCGTACCCGAACCCGAGGTGCTGTGCACGGAACTCGGCGACTCCAGCGTCGACTTCGAGGTCAGCTTCTGGTCGCGGCCACAGATGAAGGAGGTCCGCTTCGCACGCGACCGCGTCCTGCGCGCCTGCAAGTCGGCCGTCGAGGCCGAGGGCATGACCATCCCGTGGCCCATCCGCACGCTGGAGTGGGGCCGGAGCACCGAGCCGCCCGAGTAGCGTGCCCGCACGGCAACGCACGTTCGCCCAGGAGCGCCGCTCGTGCCCGTGCAACGGACCGCCATCGAGGGTCTGCTCGTGCTGCGCTTCGAGCCCGCGACGGACGAGCGCGGATTCTTCCGCCAGGCCTTCCAGCTCGGCGAACTCGAGGATGCCCTCGGCCGCGAGGTGCGACTGCGTCAGGGCAACCATGCCCGAAGTGCGCCGGGCGTGATCCGCGGCTTCCACGCCGAGCCCTGGGACAAGCTGGTCCACGTCACCCGCGGCACGGTGCTGGCGGCCGTCGCCGACATCCGGCCGGATCATGGCACCTTCGGTGAGGTGGCGACCTTCCTGCTCGGCGACCACCCGGGGGAGCAGGCCGCGCTGTTCGTGGCCGAAGGACTCGCCAACGCCTATGGCGTGCGCGGCGACGAACCAGCCGACTACGTCTACGAGGTCAGCCGCGAATGGGCGGCGACGGCCGACAAACGCGCGGTTGCCTGGGACGATCCCGACCTCGCCGTCGACTGGGGCATCGAGGTTCCAGCGGTGTCGGCGGCTGACCGCGCCAACCCGACGCTGCGACAGCGGTTCCCGCATCACCCGCGCTGGCGTGACGGCACGTCCGATCAGCGGCGCTGACCAGCGGTGCGTGGCTCGTCGCTACCGGCGTCGGCGAGCAGGACGTCGATGACCGAGGCCGCCGTGCCGTTGCTGCGCTGCCGTGCCTGCAGCGCCGACAGGTCACGGATGATGAGCTCGCGCCGGCCCGTGTGGAGGATGTGGGCGCGTCGCAGCTCGCCGAGCACCTTGGCCAGCGACTCCCGCGAGACACCGGCCCACGACGCCAGTTCCTCCTGGGTCAGGTGTAGCCGAACCATCACCACGCCGTCGACCGGCTGCCCCCACCGGGTTGCCAGCTCCAGCAGCCGGTGCACGATCCGTCGGGTCGTTGACGTGCCCGCGAAGGCCACGGAACGCTCGTGGAGGTCGGCGTACTGTTCGGTGACCGTGCGCAAACACGCCTGTGCGACGGGTGGGCGTGAAGCGGCGAGGTCACGCAGGTCGCGTCCCCGCAGCACGAGTCCTTCGAAGCGTTCGAGCGCCGTGACGTCGTTTCCGCCCGGGTAGCCCAGCGCCGTCGTCAGTCCTCCGACATCGCCCGGGCCCAGGACGTTGGTCAGAACCTGGAGGCCGTCGAGGTTGGTGCGGTGCTCCTTGGCGGCGCCGCGGAGAACCACCAGCGCCGCATCGTCGGCGCGACGGAGCACCACCTCGCGCCGTACGTGTCGGACGACCCTGGCCGCGCCGAGCACGGCAGAGAGATCGTCACCCCCGAGCGCCCCCAATAAGGAGGAGGCGCGTGCCGCTGACACGGCATCGTGAACGGAGGCCCGGCCCCCGGCGTTGACGTCTCGCACGCTTGCCCCTGCGTCCGCCGTTGAAACGATGGTCGAGCCTGCCTTCAGCAGCGCTTCAACGTGGGATTTTTGGGCAATCGGGCCATATGCGACCGCAATGGTGCAATTGGCGCGCGACCGGGCCAGCCCATTCGGCCCAGTGGCGGTCCGATCGGCGCCGCCGGGCACCCGTCGGGATGGGGACCCGCGGGTGCCCGGGCTCGCGCCGAGGATCCCCGGCGGCGAGATCTGGGTCGGTCAGCGCGTTGCCCGAAGCTTGGCCGGTCGTGCTCTCGCCATGCTGCGCGTCGGTCTCGGCGGCTACCACGTCGCGTGACACACCCGATCTGTGTCGTCGCCGACAGAGGGGGCACACGGCGCGGAGGCGGCCGCCATCGGCACTTCCGGGCCGCGCCTTGAGCGATTGCGCGGCCACGGCATGGCGTGTCGAGCGTCTGCGATCCACGACCGATGTCTGAGTGAAGCCGGCAGGGGCGCCTGCCCGCACATGGGGTGCCGGCTCCCGATCGACGAGGTTGCTTCCGCCATGACCGAATCCCGCGCGCGTCGCGCCCCGCTCCACGCCCTGCTGACGCTGCTGCTCATCGCGTCGCTGCTGCCGTTCTCCACCGCCGCCGCACCGGCGGCCGCCAGTGACACCGGGCGGATCCCCGACCGGATCCTGGTCAAGTGGGAGAAGGGCACACCCGATCATGCCAAGGCGGCCGCCCGTTCGGCAGTCGGTGCGAAGAAGATCGGTGCCATCGACCCGTTGGGCGTCGACGTGCTCGCCGTTCCGGCCAAGGCGTCACCACGTGCGCTCGCTGCCCTGCAGCGCACGCCGCGGGTCGCCTATGCCGAGCTTGACGCGGCCGTTGAGGCCGAGACCGTTGCGCCCAACGACCCGGAGTGGTACCGGCAGTGGGGGCCGGTCAAGGTGAACGCGCCGCAGGCCTGGGCCGTCACCACCGGCGTGCGCGACACGGTCATCGCCGTCCTCGACACCGGGGTGGCCCCGGTCGCCGACCTGAAGGGCAAACTGCTTCCCGGGCGCAACGTGATGACCGGGACCAGCGACACGACCGACAGCAACGGTCACGGCACGATGTCGGCAGGCGTCGCCTCGGCCAGCACCAACAACGGCATCGGTGTGGCCGGCTACTGCTGGGACTGCGCCATCCTGCCCGTCAAGGTCATGGAGAGCTCGGGCACCATGTCCGACCTCGCCCGCGGCATCGTCTGGGCGACCGACAACGGCGCCGACGTCATCTCCATGAGCCTCAGCGGCGCGAGCGGGACGACCACGGTGCTCGACGCGGTCCGCTACGCCCGCGATCGGAACGTCTCATTGGTGGCAGCTGCCGGCAACCAGGGCGACAGCATCGTCCGCTACCCAGCCGCGTATCCCGAAGTGATCGCGGTGGCGGGAACGATGAGCTCCGACGAGCTCTACAGCTGGTCCAACTTCGGCTCGTGGGTGGACGTGGCCGCACCCGGCCAGAACCGCACCCTCAACAAGGACGGCGCCGTCTTCCTGTACGGCGGAACCTCGTCGGCCACGCCGGCGGTCGCAGGAGTGCTCGGTCTGCTCCGCTCGGCCGGAGCAAGCGCTGCCGCGGCCCGGACCGCGCTGCAGGACGGTTCCGCCCCGCTGAGCGCCGTTCGCTACGGCCGGATCGACGCGAAGGCCGCGTTGGACCTCCTCGGGGCCTCGACGGCGCCCAAGGCACCAGCGCCGGACCCGGAACCCGATCCAGCGCCGGAGCCAGCCCCCGCTCCCACGCCGGAGCCCTCGCCAGCTCCCGCTCCCGCGCCGGACCCCGAACCGGAGCCGACGATCAGCCTGCTGGTGAGCACGTCGAAGCAGAAGGGGCTCAACACGGCGAGTGTTCGCTGGTCGGCCGCGAATGGCTCGCGCGTCGAACTGCGGATCGACGGTCGTGCCACCTCGGTACCGAACAGCGGCTCGTACCAGCACGCCACCGGCCAGCGCGGCAGCACGACGATCACCTACCAGGTCTGCGACCTGTCCAGCTGCTCGAAGCTGGTGACCGCGAGCTGGTAAGCGTCAAAGCGAGGGCCCGCACCGAGATTCGGTGCGGGCCCCAGCGCTGTCTCGTGCGACCTTGTCCTGCTAGAAGGTCGGGTCAGGGACCCAGCGTCCGACATCCAGGTGGATGCCGTAGCAGGTGGTGTTCGTCAAGCCGGTCACCGAGAACGAAGTCTGCGTCGAACTGACGGTCGTCTTCGACGAGAACTGTCCCGGTTGGACGTACTTGAACGTGCTGGGGTTACTCGGGCAGGCGAACGGGTGGATCTTGACATTGTTGGTGACGCCTGCCAGCTCCCACCCGTCGGTGAGTGTGAAGTTCAGGGTCGTCGTGCCGTTCCGCGTGCCCGTCACGGTGCCGATGTTGTGGTGCTGACCAGCGATCAGGTCAGCGCCGCCATCAGCGATGTCAGCCCACGTGGTGTACATGAACCAGTTGTTGGGTGCGCCCTTGGTCCGACGCCACTCCGGACCGAAGCCCGTCGCGGTCTCGCCCGCGAACACCTCGCACTGGACCTCGATCGTCAGCGTCGCGGTGGCGAAGTCGAGCACCACTTCCTCGTCGCCTACCACTTCGGCCTCATTGATGATCTCGTCGCCGACGCAGGCGTCGCCCCGAGTCGGGTAGTCGCTGCGGTCGAAGGTTTCCGAGTACGTGAAGGACTCGGACATGCCCTCCGTGAAGTCGACGGCACACAGGGTCGAGTCGTCGGAGTCGTACTTCAGCCCGAAGCCCGCGTTGGTGTCCGTCACCGTCACGCACGCGTTGACCTCGTCGTCGGGGTCGGTGCCGAATGAGTAGTTCGCTGAACCGGTGCTCTCGAACGGCTCGTCGTCCAGCTCCGGATCGACAGCCGAGAACAGGTAGTCGCCGGAGGCGGTCGCCGTATTCGTGCCGGCCGAGCCATCGGCGACCTCGACCTCGTACGTGCATTCGAAAGCGTCACCCGGCTCGAGAACATGACCACCGGCCAGATCGACCTCGCACTCGACGTCAGCCCCGTCGAGGCCATCATCGACCGAGTCGATGCGGGCATCGGTGTTACCGCCGTTGGAGACCTCGATCGTGCCGTAAACGGTGTAGCCGCCGTCCTCGAACCCCTCGTAGGTCACGTCGACGTCCCACGTGGCGGTCCCGGTGGAGTCGTCACCCGACAAGTAGAGGCGCAGGGTCTCCGGGTCGACGGACTTGTCGATCGACCAGTCGTGCGTCCGGGTGAAGCGCGTGGATGCGGTCTTCTCCACACTCACGTTGCCTTCGGGCACGAACGGTGGCTCGCCTTCAGGGAAGCACCGGCTGAGCAGGTGCTCGCGGGCAGCGTCTGGGTCGTCGTTCCAGAGCGGCCCGTCCCCCCAGTGCATGCCTGGATAGCTGCCCGAAACCGTCTGGTTCCCTTCGCGGTAGGTGTAGTCGAAGGCCGGGATGATGTCGTCCCATTCGGCACGATCGCCAGGGCCCGGTGTGGGATCGATGTCGAAGAAGGTTTGGCCGGCTCCATGGTGCCCGTCATGCCCCTGCCGGAAGATCGCGGCCGGGTCAATCGTGATGACCACGTACGGGTTCGACGTAGAGTGGGTCGCATGACACAGCGTGACCTTGCCAGTCGTCCCATGATTGTCGGGTGTCGCCATGGCCGCTGGTATAGCCAGCATGCTCATCATCAACGCGAGAACGCTGATGAGCGTGAGTGTTCGTCTCATACGTCTCCCCTATCTGTTCTGACTCGCGCCCCAGATGCCGCAAGTGAGCGTGACCCCCGTGGCCCGCCCCATGCGATGATCCGCGGTCCGCGCCAAAGGGGCCACGTCGCGGGACGACGTGTGGATGTGTCGTCTCGCACGTTTGCATCAGGCGGTACCCACATCGACGCGGAGAGATGCGCCCCGCCTCGGAAAGCGGCACCTCTCACGGGCGTCGTGGAACGTTTCGTGGGCTATCGTTCCCGCTCGTTGCAAGGCATGACCGGGAGGCAGCCGTGCCGGGCGATGTACTCGACTCGCGTGTCGACTCGCAGAGCAATGGCTTCAGCCGCAACCGTGATACCAACCTCGCCACGCTCGCGAAGATCGACACTGCACTCGCGGATGCGGTCGCCGGCGGGGGAGGGCACAAACTGGCCCGCCACCGGTCACGCGGCAAGCTCACAATCCAGGAACGGATCGCCCTGCTGTTCGATCCGGGGAGCCCGTTCCTCGAACTGCAGCCGCTGATCGGGTGGGGCAGTGACTTCCACGTCGGTGGCTCGCTGGTGCAGGGCATCGGTGTCGTGTCCGGGGTGGAGTGCCTCGTCACCGGCCCCGATCCCACCGTGAAGGGTGGCGCGTCCAACCCGTACTCGGTCACCAAGGCATTGCGGGGCTTGCAGATCGCGGCCGAGAACCGCCTGCCCGTGATCAACCTGACCGAGTCCGCGGGCGCCGACCTGCGCACCCAGAAGGACATCTTCGTCCGCGGCGGCCGGACCTTCCACGACCTGACCGCGCTTTCGAAGGCCGGGATTCCCACCATCTCGGTGGTGTTCGGCTCCTCGACCGCCGGCGGCGCGTACGTGCCCGGCATGAGCGACTACACCGTCCTCGTCCGCGACCGCTCCAAGGTGTTCCTCGGCGGCCCACCGCTGGTCAGGATGGCGACGGGGGAGGAGGCCGACGAGGAAGAGCTCGGCGGCGCCGTCATGCACGCGAAGGTCTCCGGGCTCGCCGACTACCTCGCCGACGACGAACACGACGCCATCCTCACCGCCCGCCGCATCGTCGGCCACCTGCGCTGGCGCAAGGTCGGCCCACCACCGTCCGAGCCGGCCGACGAACCGCTGCACGATCCCGAGGAACTCCTGGGCATCGCCTCGGCCGACCTGCGCGAGCCGTTCGACAGCCGCGAGGTGCTCGCCCGGGTGGTCGACGGCTCCCGCTTCGAGGAGTTCAAGCGCTCGTACGGCCCCAACCTCGTCACCGGCTGGGCCTCCGTCCACGGCTACCCGATCGGCGTGCTCGCCAACAACGGCGTGCTCTTCAACGCCGAGGCCGAGAAGGGGGCGCAGTTCATCCAGCTCTGCAACCGCATCCCGGTCCCACTGCTGTTCCTGCAGAACATCACCGGCTTCATGGTCGGCACCCACTACGAGCAGGCCGGCATCATCAAGGATGGTGCGAAGCTCATCAACGCCGTCACCAACTCCGAGGTGCCGCACCTGACGCTCATGACGGGCGCCTCGTACGGGGCCGGCAACTACGGCATGTGCGGCCGCGCCTACGACCCGCGGATGCTGTTCACCTGGCCCAACCACCACATCGCCGTGATGGGCCCACAACAGCTCGCGGGCGTGCTGTCGATCGTGGCGAGGTCGGCGGCGGAGAACCGGGGTGAGACCTGGGACGACGCCCAGGACGCCTCGGTCCGCCGCATGGTCGAGGAGCAGATCGAGGAGGAGTCCAACGCCCTGTTCGCGACCGGTCAGGGTTGGGACGACGGCGTCATCGACCCTCGCGACACCCGCCACGTCCTCGGGCTCGCCCTGTCGGCGGTGCACTCCGCCGAGGTCCGTGGCGCCACCGGCTACGGCGTGTTCCGGATGTGAGCGGCCTGTCGAGGGAACCGGTGCGCCTTCCCCGCAAGGTGCTCATCGCCAACCGCGGCGAGATCGCGGTGCGAGTCGCCCGCACCTGCCGTGCCATGGGCACAGCCACGGTCGCGGTGTACTCCGATGCCGACACCCGTGCCCTCCACGTCGAGGTCTGCGACGAGGCCGTCCGCATCGGCGGAACCCGCCCCGCCGACAGCTACCTGCGCGCCGACCTGCTGCTGGCGGCCGCGGAGAAGACCGGTGCCGACGCCGTCCACCCGGGCTACGGCTTCCTGTCCGAGAACGCGGACTTCGCTCGTGCCGTGGTCGCCGCGGGTCTGACCTGGATCGGCCCCCCACCGGACGTGATCGCCGCGATGGGCGACAAGCTCGAGGCGAAACGCCGCCTGGCCGCCGCCGGCGTCCCGGTCCTGCCCGGCGCCGAACTGCCCGCCGACCTCGACGACACCGAGGTGGCCGGCCGGGCCGCAGAGGTCGGCTATCCGCTGATGGTCAAGGCGGCCGCGGGCGGTGGCGGCAAGGGCATGCGGGTGGTCGCGGACCCGGCCGCCCTTGTCGAGGCGGTGGCGGCCGCCCGTCGCGAGGCCGCGTCCGCCTTCGGCGACGACCGGGTCTTCGTGGAGCGCTTCGTCGCCCGTCCGCGCCACCTCGAGGTGCAGGTACTGGCCGACGTACATGGCACCACGGTGCACCTGTTCGAGCGCGAGTGCTCGATCCAGCGCCGACACCAGAAGGTGGTCGAGGAGGCCCCGTCGCCGGCGATCGACGACGCCGTGAGAGCCGCGTTGACGGACGCAGCCGTCGCTGCCGCACGGGCGATCGGCTACGTCAACGCCGGCACGGTGGAGTTCGTCGCCGACGAGGCCGTGCTTGCGCGCCGACGTGACGGCGAGGACGTCGACCGACGTGACGCGTTCGCTTTCCTCGAGGTCAACACGAGGTTGCAGGTCGAGCACCCCGTCACCGAACAGACGGTGCGCCTCCGCACGGCCGCGGCAGACGAACCGCTGGACCTCGTGCGCCTGCAGTTGCTGGTCGCGGCCGGTGCTCCGCTGCCGTTCCTCCAGGACGAGCTGATGCAGGCCGGGCACGCGATCGAGGCCCGCCTGTACGCCGAGTCGCCGGCCGCCGACTACCGACCGTCGCCGGGCGCACTGTCGTTGTTCGAGCCCGCCGGTGCGCCAGGCATCCGCTGGGACACCGGTGTTCGCACCGGCGACCGGATCACGCCCGACTACGACCCGCTGCTGGCCAAGGTGATCGCCACCGCGCCGACCCGCGGCGAAGCAGCGGCACGCCTGGCGGCCGCGCTCGGCGCCACCCCGCTGTGGGCGACCACCAACCGCGACCTGCTGGTCGCGGTCCTGCGCGACGACGCCTTCCTCGCCGGCGACACGACCACCGCCTTTCTCGACGAGCGGTTCGGCGACCCGGCGCTCCGTGAGGCCGCGCCGCCGGACGCCGTGCTGAGCACGGCACTGGCGGCCGCCGGTCTGCACGCGGTGCTCCGGTCACGGGCGGACGTGGTCCCCGCCGGCGTGCCGGTCGGGTTCTCCAACACGATCGGCCTCGGCCAGCAGGTCGACTTCGAGGCACCTGGCCTGTTCGGCGCGGGCCGGGACCGGCGCGCGACCGTCCGCGCCGCGCCCGCCGCGCGGGGAGGCGGGTGGTGGCGCGTCCTGGTGGGCGCATCGGGCGCACCGGGCCAGGTGCAGGCACCGTTGCGCGACGCCGAAGCCTCGGACTGGTTCGTCCACGGCGCCGGTCCCGACCACCTCGAGGTCGAGCACGACGACGGACGTCGGCAGCGGATCACCGTGCGGACCGTCGGCGCCGACGGCGATCCGGACGTCGACACCCGATGGCTGCTCGTCCGGGTCGACGGCAGCTGGGTGCGACTGATCCAGCAGCCTCGGTTCCCGTCCGCGGACGCCGCCGACGAGCCCGGCACCACCACCGCCCCGATGCCCGGCGTCGTCACCACCGTCGCGGTGGCCGTCGGCGACGACGTCTCGCGCGGCGACCTGCTGCTCACCATCGAGGCGATGAAGATGGAGCACCGCGTCGTCGCCGAACACGACGGTCGCGTCGACGCCGTCCACGTCAGCCCCGGCCAGCAGGTCGACGCCGACGAGGTCCTGGCCGTCGTCACGGGCACCGACGACCCCGAGGGCTCGGCGGCAACCTGAAGCCCCAGCCTCGAGGTCGGCGACCCCGAACCCACGGCGGGCGGTCAGCCGAGCATGCGCTCGGCGACGGGCATCAGCACGTTGTCCACCAGCACCGCGTTGAACAGCCCGATCGACAGCACCGCGACGCCGAGGACGGCGACGGTCCCCACGACGCGGGGGCCGGGCTCGCGCGCAGCGGCGACCACCTCGAGCTCGGGCTCGCGGACGAACACCTGCTCGAACAGGCGCAGGAAGTAGATCGCCGTCAGCAGGCTCGAGGACACCACGATGGCGAAGACGGCCCAGTTGCCGGTCTCGATGCCTCCCCACACGAGATAGAACTTGGAGAAGAAGCCGGCCGTTGGCGGGATGCCGACCATCGACAGGCCCATGACGGCGAAGCCGGCCATCGTCCACGGCATCCGTTTGCCGAGCCCGGCGAACTTCGCGATCGTCTTCAGCCCGGTCTGCTGGATGATGCCGCCGGCCACCAGGAACAGGCCGCTCTTCATCACGGCGTGGTTGAGCACGTGCAGCAGCGCACCGACCAGCGCGAGCGGGTTGGCGAGCCCGATGCCGACACCGATGTACCCCAGCTGCGCGACGGTGGAGTAGGCGAGCAGACGCTTGAGGTCGGTCTGCTGGATCGCCAGGATGGAACCCACCAGGATGCCGGCCAGACCGAACCAGGTCAGTGCCGTGCTCACGGGCAGGCCGCGACCGTCGCCGTACGCCGGGCCGAAGACGTCGAACAGGATCCGGATCAGCCCGTAGGCGCCGGCCTTGACCTGCACGGCCGCCAGCAGGGCCGCCACCCCCGGCGGCGAGTAGCTGTGTGCGTCCGGCAGCCAGACGTGCAGCGGGAACAACGCCATCTTCAGCGCCAGGCCGATGACGATCAGCGCCATCGCACCCAGGATCGTGGGCGAGTCGGCCAGCGGCGGGAGCAGCTCGGCCATGTGGGCCATGTTGAGCGTGCCGGTGGAGAAGTACAGGAACCCGACGCCCAGCAGGTACAGGCCGCTGCCGAGGGTGCCCAGCAGCAGGTAGCGCAGCGACGCCAGCACGCCGCGGTCGCCGCCGAGCGAGACCAGCCCGTAGGTCGCGATGGCGTAGATCTCGAGCATCACGAACAGGTGGAACAGGTCGCCGCTGAGCACCACACCCGTCAGACCGGTCAGCAGCAGCAGCGTCAACGGGTACAGCGGCGCCCCGCGGGCAGGCCGCAGGTCGAAGGCGGCCGACACGGGGTAGATGCTGACCAGCAGACCGACGAACGAGATGATGACCGCGAGGTACGCCGACAGCGGGTCGAGGACGTACTCGATGCCGACCGGCGGCGCCCAACCGCCGAGGTCGTGGGTCATGGCGCCGTCGGGGACCACGCGCACCAGTCCGACGACGGCCAGCATCAGCGAGGAGGCAGTCGACACCACCGCGATGGCCTGGGCGGCGGCCGGCCGCCACAGCCCCGCGATCGTCGCGACGACCGCACCGAAGAGCAGGGGCAGCAGGATCAGGATCGGAAGGTTGTTCACGAGCGCCCACCCTCGTCGTCGGGGTGGGGATCGGGTGCGGTGTCCTCGGTGGGAGCACCGAGCGGTTCGCCGCGGCCGGAGAGGCGGTCGGCGATCACCGCCTCGTCGAGGGTCCCGTGCACGCGGTACAGCCGTACCAGCAGCGACAGCGCCACGCCGACGACCCCGACGCCGACCACGATGGCGGTCAGGATCAGCAGGTGTGGCAGCGGGTCGACGTAGGCCAGCGGATCCGACCCGAGCGCGGGATCGATGATGGGCGCCGTCGCGTCGTCCTGGACGCTGCCCTCGATGAAGAACAGGTAGATCGCCGTCGAGTAGATCGTGAGCCCGATGACCTTCTTGACCAGGTCACCCTTGGCCAGGATCCCGTACAGCCCGATCGCGAGCAGCACGAGCACCAGCACGTAGATGTAGCGGGCGAGCAGCAATTCGATCATCGCGCGCCCCGCCCGGTGATGGTGTCGAAGATCAGCAGCATCGCGCCGAACACGGCCAGCCCCACCCCGACCTCGACGATCAGGATGCCGAGGTAGCGCACCCGGGCGGGTTCCATGCCGGCGATCTCGACGGCGCCGTAGTCGAGGAAGGCGCCGCCCACCAGCAGCGGCACCACCGCGACGAACAGGAACAGCAGCATCCCGATGCCAGCCGACAGCGGTCCGGCCGCCGGCGGGAAGATGCGGTAGGCGAGGCGCTCGTCGAGGGTGAGCCGCGGCAGGATCGCGCCAACCGCGACGAACACCCCGCCGGCGAACCCGCCGCCGGGCCCGTAGTGGCCGTGCGCGATCACGTACAGGCCGAACAGCGCGATGAACGGGCTCGCGACGGCGCAGATGACGCGGACGACCTCGGAGGGGTAGGAGCCGGTCATCGCCGTTCCTCCCCGCCGTCGGTGGCGTCGGGCACGATCTGCGGATCGGTGGAGCCGGTCTCGTCCTCCTCGTCACCGCCGCGGCGGATCAGCACCAGGGCGGCGGCGAGCGCGGCCGTGACGATGACCAGCGTCTCGCCGAGCGTGTCCTGGGAGCGGTAGTCGGCCAGGATCGCGGTCACGACGTTGGGGGTCTGCGTCTGCTCGAGGGATCCCTCGATGTAGGCGGTCGCGACGCCGCGGTGGGCGGGGGCGTCGGGGTCACCGCGGTCGGGCAGGTCCACGCTGGCGTAGAGCATCAGGCCGACGAACCCGACGATCAGCGGGATGACGACGAGGCGCCGGCGGGGGTCGGTCCGCGGTTCGGAGCGGCGCGTGGTCGCCAGGATCGCCGCGATGAACAGCACGCCGGTCAGACCCGCGCCGAGCGCCGCCTCGACGAGCGCGACGTCGAGCGCCGACAGCCCGGCGAACAGCAGGGCCGCGAACAGGCTGTAGGCCGACAGCAGCGCCGTGGCCGCCAGCAGGTCCTTCACGTGCAGGGCCAGGATCGCGGTCGCGATCAGGGTGACGAACAGCAGGATGTCGAGAGGGACGATCACGGCTGCGCCTCCTCGTCGGTGGTCGGACCGCTGTGGAGGGCCTGGCCGATCTCGTCGTCGGCGGCCTGCTGGCCCACGGTCTGGACCGGCAGCGCGCCGGCGCGGTGCGCGGCCCGGATCAGGGCGTGTACGGCGGTCGGGTTCAGGATCAGCGAGGCGATCAGGACGAACGCGAGCCGGAAGGCGGCGTCGATCTGCAGCTCGGGACGCAGCAGCAAACCGCCGAAGAGCAGCAGGAGCCCCAGCGTCTCGGACTTCGCGACCGCGTGGGCGCGGGTGTACAGGTCGGGCAGCTTGAGCAGTCCGAGGGTGGAGGCGACCAGGAAGACCATCCCGATCACGATCAGCACGCTGGAGACGACGATCATCGGCGGTCCCCCTTCCGCTCGCCGCCGCGCCCCTCGAAGTAGCGGCCGAGGGCGATGGGGAGCAGGAACGCCAGCAACATGAAGCCCAGGGCGATGTCGAGGAAGAACCCGGGCCGGCCGAGCGCGAAACCGAGCACGACGATGACCACGACCCCGTTGACCGACACGAGGGCGACGGCGACGAGCCGGTCGAACACGGTCGGGCCGGACCAGACGCGGACGAGTCCGGCGACGATGAGCAGCGCGACGACCAGCAGGACGCCGACCAGGAACAGGCTGAGGTCGGCCATCACGGTGCCTCGCTGAGGTCGGGGTCGCGTGGCGGTTCCAGGCGCGGCTCCTCCCACCGCAGCTGCGGGGGGTCGTCGGGTGGGTCGCCGAAGATCCTCGCGATCCGCCGCTGCGTCGCGGCGTTGGCCAGGTCCGCGACGGCCGTGGGGGTGAAGGCGTGGACGGTGAACTCGGCTCCGTCGACGTCGAGGGTCATCGTCCCGGGCACCATCGTGATCGAGGTGGCCAGCATGGTCCGTGCCGCCGGGCTCGACAGGTTGGTGCGGAAGCGGACCACACCCGGCCGCGGGGGGACGCGCGGGTCGAGCACGATGTGGGCGATGTGCACGCCCGCCGCGGGCAGACGGGTGAGCAACCAGCCGACGTAGAGGAGCAGGTAGCCGACGTGCACGTGACGGCGGGTCTTCGCGGCACCGAGGACCGCGTCCAGCAGCGGCAGGCTGTACCAGGTCACGACGGCGGCCGAGACGACACCGAGCACCAGGAACAGCGGGTCGAGGCGCCACGACAGCAGCAGCCAGAAGGCCAGCATGGTGACGAACAGCACGAGGGTGCGCAGCGATCTCATCAGCGGACCACGCTCACGACGAGGACGAGGACGGCGGCGGCGAGCAGGACCGAGCCGAGGGTCCAGGTCGCCGCGACCGGCGGGGGACCGCCCGGCTCGCGCTGGGCGGTGCGTGCGAGCACCGCCGTGCGGGCCCGCACCAGCGGGCCGCGGACCGCGGGTTCGGCCGGCGCGGGCCGGTCGACCGGGTCGCGCCGGTGCCTCGCCCTGCTCGCGGTGTCCCGGACCAGGAGCGGCAGCCGCCGGTACAGCCAATCGGTATCGACGGTGACCATCGCCTTGGCGTGCAACTGGCCGAGGAGCAGGAAGAACGCCAGCGCGGTGAACACCAGGATCTGGCTCTTCTCGAGCACCTTGCCGACCGAGTACGCCTGGTAGTCGACCGGGAACGGCAGCAGGTCGTAGAGCAGGTTCGGGAACAGCCCGATGCCGAAGTTGAGCACCGCACTGAGGCCCATGGCCGCGATCATGGCGCGCGGCACGGCTCCCACGTGGATGTGGTGCCCCTCCTCGTTGGTGCGTGGGCCGACGCCGTCGTGGCCGAACCAGGCCCCGTACGGCAACTTGAGGCCGGTGTGGAGGAACGTTCCGACCGAGGCGATCTGCAGCAGGATGACGAGCCAGATGCGCTCGTCGACGTAGGCACCCTCGACGACCAGTTCCTTCGCGACGAACCCGCTGAAGAACGGCACCGACGAGATCGAGGCAGCACCGACGAGGTAGAGGACCAGGACGGTGCGCATGCGGTTGGCGATGCCACCCAGCGCCGACATCTTGGAACGCCCCGTCGCGTAGATGACCGCGCCGGCCCCCATGAGCAGCAGGCCCTTGTAGAGGATGTGGGCGAAGGCGTGGGCGGTGGCGCCGTTGATCGCGAGCTGGGTCCCGATGCCGACGCCGGCGACCATGTAGCCGACCTGGCTGATGATGTGGTAGCCGAGCAGGCGCCGGATGTCGTTCTCGAGCACGGCGTACACGACGCCGTACAGCGCCATGAAGATGCCGAGCCAGACCAGCACCTCCCAACCGGCGAACCCGCGGGCCAGCGCGTAGACCGCGGCCTTGGTCGTGTAGGCCGACAGGAACACGGTGCCGGCGATCGTCGCCTCGGGGTAGGCGTCCGGCAGCCAGGCGTGCAGCGGGGGGACCGCCGCCGAGATCAGGCAGGCGAGCAGGATCAGGACGCCGCCGGTCGACACGTCGAACCCGCTGAACGTCAGCGACCCGGTGGCGGTGTAGTGCCACACGATGCCGGCCAGCAGCAGCTTGCCGCCCAGCACGTGCATGTAGAGGTAGCGCATGCCGGCCCGGCCGGCGAGGGGGGCGCGACGGGCGAGCACCACGAAGGTGCTCGCAATCGCCTTGATCTCCCAGAACACGAAGAAGGTGATCAGGTCGCCGGCGAACACCACGCCCATCGCCGCACCGGCGTAGGCGAGCGCGGAGGAGCGCTCGCCACGGCTCATGGTCGGCAGCCCGTAGATCCCGGCGATGACGGCCGCGATGCCGAAGATGACCCCGAACGGCCGAGCGAGCCCGTCGACCCGCAGCAGCTCGAGCTGCCAGGCGAACCAGCCCGCTTCGACGCTGGTGCCGAGTTCCAGGCCGGCGAGCGCCGCCAGCGACAACAGCGGCGCGACGATCAACAGGACCTGTCCCACCACCCGCGGAACGAATCGCACGACCACGGCGGCCAGCAGCAGCGGCAGCGCTGGGTGCAGGAGGAGCGGGTTGTCAGCCACCACGCAGGTCCTCCTGGACGTCGGGGGCGACGTCGTGCTCGTAGTAGCCCTCGGGCCGTTCGAGCAGACGCTTGCCGATCCACTTGGAGACCACGACGATGACGACGCAGCCGCCGAAGCCGATCAGCGCGCCGTAGCCCGGGAAGCGGGCGTACTGGACCACGAGGTCGAGCGCGACGACCACCACCAGCGCGATGCCGGTGATCACCCACAACCGCCTGGTGTTCATCGTCCCCCTCCGGTGACCGAACCGGCCACCTCGCCGGCGATCGAGTAGATCCCACCGAGGTCGCCGAGGCCGAGCAGCAGGCCCACGACGGCGGTCACGCACAGCGGCACCACCATCAGCGGCGAGGCCTCGCCGTGGGGGTGCGCACGGGCGTCGTCGGAGAGCGGCTTGAAGAAGGCGCGGTAGACGACGGGGAACAGGTAGCCGGCGGTGAACAGGCCGCTGCCGGCGATGAGTGCGGCGTACACCTGCTGGTCGGCGTCGAGGGCGCCGAGGGTGAGATACCACTTGCTGACGAACCCGCCCATCGGTGGCAGGGCGGCCAGCCCGTACGAGGCGAGCGCGAACGCGGCCATGGTGTAGGGCATGCGCCGGCCGATGCCGTCGAGTTCGCTGACGTAGTCCTTGTGGGCCGCGATGTGGATGGCGCCGGCGCAGAAGAACAGGGTGATCTTGAGGATGCCGTGGTTGACGATGTGCAGCAGGCCGCCCTCGTAGGCGGTCGGCGACAGCAGCGAGAACCCGAGCACGATGAACGCGAGGTGGGCGATGGTGGAGAACGCCAGCCGTCGCTTCAGGTGGTCCTGACGCAACGCGACCACCGACGCGACCGCGATGGTGGTGCCGGCGACGACCGAGAGCCAGCCCTGCACGCCGAGGTCGAGCAGCACGTCGGGGCCGAGGACGAACCCGATGACGCGGCCGAAGGCGAACACGCCGGCCTTGACGACGGCGACGGCGTGGAGCAGGGCGCTGACCGGCGTCGGGGCGACCATCGCGGCCGGCAGCCAGCGGTGCACCGGCATCAGGCCGCTCTTGGTGGCGAACCCGGCCGCGAACAGGGCGAACACCAGCACCGTCAGGCCGGTGCCCATGGTGTCGCCGACCAGCCCGCCGGGTGTGAACGCGAGGTCACCGACGTTGGCGTACACCAGCAGCGTGGCGGCCAGGACCAGGACGCCACCCGAGAGCAGCACCCCGAGGTAGAGCCGACCGGCCGCGATCGCCTTCGCGTCACCCTTGTGGGTGACCAGGGGATAGGTCGCGATCGTGAGCAGCTCGTAGAAGACGAAGAACGTGAACAGGTCGCCGGCGAAGGCGACGCCGAACGCGGTCGCGAGGCACAACGCGTAGAAGGCGTAGAAGCGGGTCTGGTTGGCGGCGCCGTCGCCACGCATGTACCCGATGGCGTACGAGCCGGCGAGCACCCACAGGAACGCCGCCAGCAGCGCGAACAGCATGCCCATGCCGTCGGCCCGCAGCGACAACTCCACGCCGGGCACGAGCCTCCCGAGCGAGGTGGTCGGGACGTCCCCGGCGAGGACGCTCGGCACCAGGGAGACGACGACGCCGAAGGTGACGACCGCACCCACCACGAGCAGGGCATCGCGCAGCGCAGGAAGTCGTCGCGCCAGCACGATGGCGATGGCGGTCACGACCGGCACGCCGACAGCGGCGAGCGGCAGCAGGGAAGCCTGGGGGCTCATGGGCCTCCGGGAGCACGAACACGGCGACGGGGGAGAGCACATCCCGAGGCCGGCGAGGAACGGCCTGGGCGCGTCCCGCGCCGTTCTCGTGGCGTGGGACCGGGATGTCGCGAGGGTGTTCGAGACTACTGAAGGCGCCGGACGGCGCGAACCGACCGGCTACCCCGATGGCCGTATTTCGGCCCTGCGAGGCAAACTTTCATCGAAGCTTCAGCCGATCTCGGCCTCGTGCGGTCGCTCGACGAAGCCCTGCAGCTCGTCGGTGACGGTCCCGTCCCACAACGGGGCGCCGGCGCGATAGGCGGCACGCCCGATCACGTGTCCGGCGACGGGCGCGGTCGCGAACTGCAGCACGACGGCGATCGTCATCTTGACGGCCGCCTCGGTCGTGCCGATGACGCAGGCGGTCCCGGCCAGGACCAGGGCGATCCCGAGGCCTGCCGCCTTGGTCGCGGCGTTGGAGCGCGTGAACACGTCCGGGAACCGGAGCAGTCCCACCGCGCCGAGCAGTACCAGCAGGATGCCGAGCCCGAGCAGGCAGGCGCCGATGACGTCGAGGATCACGAGTCACGCCTCCCGACGAGCGCTCCGAGGGCGATGGTGGCGAGGAACCCGAGCAACGTGGCGATCAGGATCACGTCGAGGAACTCCTCGTAGGTGGTCCGCAGCGTCAGCAGGGCGATGGCTCCGACGATGGCGTAGAGGCACACGTCCGCGGCCAACGCCCGATCGGCGACGCTGGGCCCGCGCACGGCGCGGACGAGTGCGAGCGCGAACGACAGTGCCAGGCCGGCGAGGCCGAGGTCGAGCAGGGTCATCGCATGGCCTTCAGCAGGGTGCGTTCGAGCTTGGCGATGTCGGCGAGGAACGCCGTACGCGTGGTGTAGTAGAGGGTGTGGACGTACAGGTCGCGGTTGTCCTCGTCGACCTCGAGGCTGAGCGTGCCCGGGGTCATCGTGATCATGTTGGCCAGCAACGTGGTCTCGGCGTTGGTGCGGGTGTTGGTCGGGACCCGCACGATCGCGGGGGTGAGCCCGAGTCCGGGGGTCATGACCTCCCAGGCGACACGGACGTTGGACAGCACCAGCGCCCACAGGAACACCAGGACGGCCCAGACGATCCAGGGCAGGCGACGGACCAGATGCAGGGCCCGGCTCACAGCGACCTCACCGCCTCGAGGTAGGTGGAGGGGTCGAGCAGCGCGGCGGCGGCCGGCTCGACCAACTCGATCAGCGGCTGGGCGCCGATGCCGAGCACGATGACCAGCAGTGACACGATCATGGCGGGCGTGACCATGCCGGCGACGCGGGCGTTGGTCGGCGCCTTCTGCACCGCCGGGCCGTCGTCACCGGCGGCGCCGGCCGGCACGGGCCGCAGCCCGAACCGGGCCGCCAGGGGCTCGCGGCGGGAGCGGTCGGTGAGCTCGCCCCAGAAGGCACCGTTCCAGATCTTGATCATCGACAGCAGCGTGAACATGGAGACCACGACGGCGACGGCACCGGCCAGCCAGTGCGCGTCGAGGAACGCCGCGCGGATCAGCAGGTACTTGCCGACGAAGCCGGAGGTCGGGGGGATCCCGGCCAGCGCCAGGGCGGGCAGCAGGAACGACAGCGCCAGCCACGGCCGCGTCCGCACCATCCCGCCGAGTTCTTTGAGCCGGCCCGTGCCGGTCAGGGTCTCGACCGTGCCGACCGCGACGAACAGGGCGCCCTTCACGAGCACGTACTGGACCAGGTACACGATGCCGGCGGTCAGCCCCGCCAGGCTCCACAGCCCCAGTGGCAGGATCAGGTACCCGACCTGGCTGACCATGTGGTAGGCGAGGATGCCGCGCATGTCGCCCCGACCGACGGCGCCCAGCACCCCGACGACCATCGTGAGCCCGGCGACCGTCAGCCACAGCTGCTGGTAGCTCGGGTCGCCGGCGAAGACGATGCTGTACAGGCGGTACAGCACGTACACGCCCGCCTTCGTCAGCAGCCCGGAGAACAGGGCGGTGACGCCGGGCGCTGCCTCGACGTAGGTGCGGGGCAGCCAGCTGTGCATGGGCACCAGGCTGGCCTTGACGGCGATGGCGGCCATCACCAGCGAGGCACCGACGGCGGCGGCCGGGACCTCGGCGACGATGCCGTGGAGGTCGGCGAACGCGACCGTTCCGGCGGTGCCGTACAGCAGGGCGATGCCCACCAGCAGGGTCGTGGACGCCAACAGGCTGACGGTGACGTAGATCACCCCGGCGCGTACCTGCCGCCGGCCGCCCCGCAGCGTGAGCAGCACGTACGAGCCGATGAGCATGACCTCGAACATCACGAACAGGTTGAACAGGTCGGCGGTGAGCATCGCGCCGAGCACGCCGGCGAGCAGGACGCCCACCATCGGGTGGAACAGCGGGTGGCGGTCCTCGTCGCGGGACACGGCGAACAGCAGCGCCAGCGCCGCGGAGACCGTGACGGTCAGGACCAGCAGCGCGGACAGCCCGTCGGACACGAACGTGATCGCGAGGCCGCCTGGCCAGTCACCGACGTCGATGGCGATGGCGCGGCCGCCGGACGTCGCCGCGACCAGTCCGGCACCGACACCGATCAGCCCGAGCAGCATGGCGGCGGTCAGGGCTCGCTGGAGACGGCGGTGGTTGCGCACCACCATGCCGAGCGCGGCCACGAGCAGGGGCAGCGCGAAGGGGAGGGGGAGCAGGGTGCTCATCGGCCGCTCTCCGGCGACGTGGTGCTCTCGAGCGTGTCGACGTCGAGGTCGTCGTGGTCGTGCACCTCGTGGTCCTCGACGTCGTCGTGGCCGAGCACGTCACGGCCGCGGAAGGCCAGGGTCAGCAGGAACGCGGTGATGCCGAACGAGATCACGATGGCGGTCAGCGCGAAGGCCTGCGGCAGCGGGTCGGCCGGGCTTCCGGGTTCGCCGATGAACGGAACCCCGCGCCGTCCGACGCCGCCCGAGGTCACCAGGATGGTGGTGGCGACGTGGCCCAGCAGGGTGAACCCGATGGCGACGCGGACGATGCCGCGCTGCAGAATCAGGTAGGTGCCGCCCGTGGCGAGCAGTCCGACGATGATGGCGGCGGTCACGAGCGGTGCTCCCGTGCGAGGCGGTCGGTGTCGGCGTGCCGGGTGCGGTCGAGGTCCGCCTGCGGGGACATCGGACGCGCCGAGGGTCCGCGCGGCGTGGCCTGCCCGGTGTCCGATGCCCACTCCGGGATGCCGATGCGGTCGGGGTCCGGGGGCGGTTCGGGGATGCCCTGCCCGAGGTGACGCAGGATCGAGACGACGAGGCCGACGACCACGAGGTACACGCCGATGTCGAACACCAGCGAGGCCGCCACCTCGAGCCCGAACGGCAGGTACCACTTCGCACCGTCGAGGAACGATCCGGTGGCGACGAAGCCGCCCAGGCCGTACGCGACCGCGGTCAGCAGACCGCCACCGACCAGCGGCAGGGTGCGCAGGAGGCGGCTCTGCCAGATCCGCTCGTGCCCGCGCGAGAAGTACAGGAGCACGACGGCGGCACCCAGCGTCAGCCCACCGATGAAGCCGCCACCGACGGCATCGTGGCCGCGCAGCAGCAGCCACAACGAGGCGAGGACCATCGCCGGCGCCAGCATGACGGTCGAGGTGCGCAGGATCGGACTGTCGATCATCCCGATGCCGCCCCACTGCTCGGGTCGGGTCGGTTCGCCCTCGCGGTCGGGACGGGGCAGGGCGGCGCGGGTGGAGAGACGCACCAACGAGAAGATCGCGGCGCCCGCGACGGCCAGCACGGTGATCTCGCCCAGGGTGTCCAGGGCCCGGAAGTCGACGAGGATGGTGTTGACGACGTTGGCGCCACCTGTCAGCCCTTCTCCCTCGGCGAGGAAGCGGGCGCCGACGTCGGAGAGACCGCGGCGGCCGGTGAACAGGTAGGTCGCGACGCCGACCAGGGTCCCGACGCCCACCGCGATCACGGCGGCCGCGCCCTTGCGTACGCGGCTGCCGAGCGCGAAGGTCGAGGGGAGGCGCCGAAAGACGACCACGAACAGCGCGACCGAGAGGGTCTCGACCAACAGCTGGGTCAGGGCGAGATCGGGTGCACCCAGCAGGATGAACCAGCCGGCGACCGTGAACCCGGCCAGGCCGAGCGTGGCGATCGCGGCCAGACGGCTGCGCGCCTGCACGACGCCGATGATGCAGCCCGCGAGCAGGACGACGATCGCCCAGTCGACCGGCAACCAGGGGGCCGGTTCGCCCAGGTCGGCGACCCCCACCCGCCAGGTCGCGGCGATGCCGACGGCCGCGATGGTGGCCAGGACGGGCAGCAGGTAGGCGGCGGGGGCGTGGGGGACCGAGGGACGTCCCATCCAGGTCCCGAACGCGAGCACGCGGTCGTAGACGCGGTCGAACGCGTCCGCCCCGCGCGGCAGGGTGACCAGCGACTGCCAGCGCTCGACCCGGGTGTGCAACAGCACGGCCGCGAGTCCCAGCCCGAGCACGATGCTCGACAGCAGCAGCGGCAGGCCGAGACCGTGCCACAGGGCGAGGTGCATGTGGGGGTCCTCGCCCGTGGTCGCCCGCCCCACCGCGTCCACCAGCGGGTCGAACAGCCAGACGACCAGTGCGAGCCCCAGGCCGGCGAGGCCGGCGATCGCGGCCGGAGCGGCGAACGCCACCGGTGCCCGGTGCGCCGGTGTCTGCTCGGGACCCTCGAAGGTGCGCAGGTAGTAGCGCGCGCTGTAGGCCACCGTGCCGATGCTGGCCAGCACGGCCAGGGTGACGCCGACGATGCCCAGCCACGCGGGGTCGTTGGCCTCGAGGAACCCGGCGAAGATCTCCTCCTTGGACACGAAGCCGAGCAGCGGCGGCAGGCCGGCCATCGATGCCGCCGCGAGGCCGCCTGCCAGGGCGGTCAGCGGCAGCGTGCGGCGCAGACCGCCGAGTCGACGCAGGTCGCGGGTGCCGGCCTCGTGGTCGACGATGCCGACGGTCATGAACAGGGCGGCCTTGTACAGCGCGTGGGCGAGGGTGTGCAGGGCCGCGGCCGCGAGCGCCACCGGGCTCCCGATGCCGATGATCGCCGTCAGCAGGCCGAGCTGGCTGACCGTGGAGTAGGCCAGCAGCGCCTTGAGGTCGTTCTGCTTGGTGGCGACCACCGCGGCGAACAGCGCCGTACCACCACCGACGAGGACGAGCGTGACCTGCCACAACGCGACCCCGGCGAACAGCGGGGTGAAGCGGAACAGCAGGTAGATGCCGGCCTTGACCATCGTGGCGGCGTGGAGGTAGGTCGACACCGGGGTCGGCGCCACCATGGCGCCGGGCAGCCAGAAGTGGAACGGGAACTGCGCCGACTTGGTGAACGCGGCGAGCAGCAACAGCACGATCGCGGCTTCGGCGAGACCCGACTGCAGCACCGTGTCGCGGGCCGCCAGGATTTCGGTGAGCGAACCGGTGCCGGCAGCGACCGACAGCAGGACCACGCCCGCGAGCAGGGCAAGTCCGCCGATCGCGGTGGTCAGGAAGGCCCGCGTCGCGCCCTGCTTGCCTTCGCCCAGGCCGCCGATGAGGAAGAAGCTCGACACGCTGGTCAGTTCCCAGAACACGAACAGCAGCAGCGCGTCGTCGGCGAGGACCAGCCCGAGCATGGCGCCCGCGAAGAGGGTGAGCAGCGACAGGTAGCGGGCGGTCTTCGTGCTGCCGGCCGCGAAGTAGCGTGCCCCGAAGGCGAGCACGAGCGCACCGATGCCGAGCACGATCAGTGCGAACAGCAGCCCGAGCCCGTCGAGGCGCAGTGCGAAGGCGATGCCCGCGTCCGGCAGCCAGGCCGTGGTGTGCGTCAGCGGACGGTCGTCGATCACCGCCGGCGCCTGCAGCCCGAACCACACGGTGAGGGCGCCCAGCACGCCCGCGCCGACGTAGCCCGCGGCACGGTCGAGGAGACGGACCAGCAGCGGGGTGAACGCCGCGAGGACGAACACCGTGCCGACGGCGAGAGCGAGTGTCACTACGGGTTTCCGTCTGCCAGCCGACGCACCGGGGCGCCGGCGCCGGACCGGTCTGTCCGACACCTCGTCGGTCGGGGGAGCACCAACTTCAGTGTCTGCAGGTTCGGCGCCACGGTACTCGCCGAATCGGTGCGCCATTCAGGCCGGTGGCCGTCCGGCCGCGCCCTGTCGTCCGGGCTGGCGCGGCCGTGGCCAGGATGCGCCGGCGGGACGAGATCCGACGGAGAGCCCGCCCGACGCACGAGGAGTACGACGTGAGCGACAGCCATGGCGGTGCCGGCACGGCCGAGACCGAGGACGTGGTGGAGCTGATCCTGGCCGACCACCGGGAGTTCGAGCGGCTGTTCCGCCTGCTCCGCAATCGTGAGGAGGACCGCGCCGGCGTGCTCGCGACGCTCGCGGACCTGCTGGTCGCGCACGCCGAGGCGGAGGAGCGCGAGGTGTACCCGGCGCTGCGCCAGAAGGCCCCCGAGGAGGCCGAGGAGATCGAGCACGGCTCCGAGGAGCACGCCGAGGGACACGAGGCCCTGCTCGAACTGCTGCAGGTGGATGTCGAGGACGAAGAGGCCTTCGAGGACAAGCTCGAGGAACTCGTCGAGGCGCTCAACCACCACATCGACGAGGAGGAACGCGACATCCTCAACGCCGCCCGCGAGAACGTCGCCGACGACGAGCGGTCCGAGCTCGGTCGCGCCTTCCTCGCGGTGCGCGACCAGCTGCTCGAGGGCCACCCGGGCGACGTGCGCAACGTCGGCCGGCTCGTCCAGGAGGCGCGCGAGCGGGGCGAGCTCTAACCCGGTTCGCTGCTCGACGTGCGCGCGTCCAGCACGCGCGCACGCAGGCTCATCGCCAGCACCAGGGCGCCGACGAGGAACAGCGGCACCCGCAGGTCCATGGCCTCCGTCAGCACGCCGATGATCGGCGGTGCGGCCAGGAAACCGCCGTAGCCGATGGTGGCGACGGCGGCTACCCCCTCGCCCGGCGTGCGTGCGACCCGTCCGGCGGCGCTGAAGCACAGGGGAATGAGCGGTGCCAGCCCCAGCCCCGCGAGGGTGAAGCCGGCCATCGCGGCGCTCAGCGTGGGCACCAGCGTCACGAGCGCGAAACCGGCTGCCGCGACCAGGCCGCCGACGCGGACCACGAGGACCGGCCCGAACCGCCGGGTGAACCGGTCCCCGAGCAGCCGGGACACGGTCATCGCAGCCGTGAACGCGACGTACGCCCAGGTGATGCGGTGCTCCGCCACGCCCACGACGTCCTGCAGGTGGATGCCGCTCCAGTCACTGGCGCTGCCCTCGCCGACCGCCGCTGCGAAGCAGATCAGCGCGATGGGGATCAGCGCGCCGCGTGGCAAGGCGAACCGTGGCGACGAGGTACCGACGGCCGCACGATCCCGGACACGCAGCCATCCGGCGCAGAGGGCGATCATGACGCCGATCACGGCGGCCATCGCCGTCAGGTGCACCGCGACGGAGATGCCCAACCGCACGGCCACCGTCGCCACCAGCGCGCCGACGAGGCTTCCGACGCTCCACGCGGCGTGCAGGCCGACCATGATGGAGCGCCGGTAGCCGCGCTCGACGCCGACGCCCTGGGCGTTCATGCCGACGTCCATGGTCGACACCCCCGCTCCCAGGACGACCAGCGTGAGGGCCAGCAGGGGCGCGCTGGGTGCATGCCCGATCAACGGCAGCACCGCCACCATCACGACTGCGCCGCCGAGCGTCACCGAGCGGCTGCCGATCCGGGCGACGGCCCCTCCGGCGAGCGGTAATGCGACGACGGTGCCGAGCGCCAGGCCGAGGAGCACGATGCCCAACGCCGACTCGCTCAGACCGAGGCCGGCGCGGACGTCGGGGATGCGCGCGATCCACGAGGCGACCGCCGCGCCGTTGGCGAGGAACGCGGCCGTCACCGCACCACGGGCAGCCCGGTCGGGCATCAGGGCGGCGGGCGCGGTCACGACAGTTCCTGCTGGTGGGAGAGGCGGGCGCGGGAGCGTACGCATCGCGCAGGACCCGTCGATCAATGGTCACGATGGGTTGGCCAGGATGGCCGGTGTCCGTTGGTTTCCATCGTTCGTGGTCGAACGACCTAGGCTCGGCGACGCAGCGCGAGCCAACCCGACTTGTTCTCCTTGGTCAGGTGCGATGCGCGGGGATGGTGCTGCATGGTGAGGCCCCTCGGACGAGGGGCTTCGTCATGTCCCGGCTTCCCCCGTCGGGTCGTGCGCGACGGGTCCGAGACGCACCCCACGTAGCAGTGCCGGGTCGAGCCGGCCCTCGCCGGAGAGCACGCTGACGTCCCCGGTCGTCTCGAACACCACGGCGCGCACCTCCGCGACATCGAGCACGTTGGCGGCACGCAGCTTCGCCATCAGGTCGTCGCGGGTGAGTCGCGCACGCGCGAGGTGGTCGTCGAGGATGCGTCCCTCGTGCACGAGCAGGACTGGCGCGTTGTCGACGACCCGGTCGAAGGCCGTCGCCTGCCGGAGCTTGGCGACCACGAACTGGATCGCGAACAGGGCGGCGACCGCCACCAGGCCGGACAGGAGGGGGGCGTTGTCGAGCGCGATCGCGGCGATCATGGAGCCGATCGCGACGGTCATCGCGAAGTCGAACGCGGACAGCTTGGCGAAACTGCGCAGGCCGAGCAGCCGGTTCGCAGCGATGACCCAGAGGTAGATGACGACGGCCGCGACGACGACCACCGCGAGGTCGGTGACCGTGGCGCCGAGTCGCTCGACCAACGAGGACCAGTCCACGCGTCCGCTCAGGATGCCGCGTCGAGCAGGTCACGGCAGGCGGCCTCGCAACGCCGACAGGCCTCGGCACAGGCACGACAGTGCTCGTGGTGGTCGGCGTGCTGCTCACACTCCTCCGCGCAGGCGCGGCAGGCCTCCAGGCACACCCGCACCAGCTCGAGCCAGGGCTGCCCGGAAGCGCCCGCCCGCGCGACGACCCGCGCCGTGGCGATGCAGATGTCGGCGCAGTCGAGGTCGGAGCGGATACAGCGCGCCAGGCCCGGATCGCCCTCCTCGAGACAGGCGTCGGCGCAGGCACTGCAGTGCGCGGCGCAGTCGCTCGCCGCCTCGATCACGGCGGTCAGCAGATCCACCCGCAGGTCGTCGCCGTGGTCGCGAAGGACGTCCGCGACAGCCATGGGTTCCTCCCTTTTCTCGTCCGTCCCCACACCATGCGCCCGGTGGCGTCCGGTCGCAGGCGCGGGCCACGGCCGATGGACACCGATCGTTCCGACGGACCGGGATGCTTGCGCCGTCGACCGGGGCCGCCGACCGGCCCGGCCCCGCCCGCTTGCTGCACGCTTTCGATCTGCGCAGGACGGCCGACCCCGTCCACATGAGCTGCATGGCGCAGCACGAGGGGAACAGGGGGATCGCGTGGCTCGACCGACCATGCCGCCACCCGGCGGCCGCATCAGCATGCTCGATCGGTTCTGGCAACGATTCGGTGGACTGCCCACCTGGGCCCGCGCCGTCACCTGGTTCCTTCTGTGGCCGGCGCTGGCCGCTGCCAAGGCGCTCGGTGCCACGTCCAGGACGCGAGAGTTCCGGTATGGCACCGCTGCCGCAACCCTGCTTCTCGGCGGGCTCGTGTGGTCGGGGGTTCTCGCCAGCGTGTTCTCCGACCCGCCGACCGAGACGGTCGCGGCAGAGCCGGCAGCTACGAAGGCAGGCGAAGAAGCGGACGAGGTAGCGTCCGCCGTCGACGAAGCGGACACGTCAGCCGTCGAGCTGGCGTTGCTCGTCGAGGCCACCTGCTCCGAAGCCGTCGCGGCCGGAGACACCATGGCCGGGCGGACCGCACTGCGAGAGGGCGCGGCCAACGCGGCGCAGACGACCGAGTTCTCGGCCCGAGAGATCCGACAGGCCGCCGCCGACGCCTGCGGGGATCAGATCGCAGCGCTCGGCGCACCCGAAGCGGCGGAGAAGGAACCGGCCGAAGCTGCGCCCGCCGAAGAGCCCGACGCCCGAGCCGAGGTCGGTGAGACGGCATGGATCGTGTTCAACGTCGTCGACGGCGACACCATCGACGTCCGCGCGCAGGACGGCAGCGAGGAACGCGTCCGCATCATCGGCATCGACACACCGGAGCGCGGCGAGTGCGGGTTCGGTGAAGCCGCGGACGCGCTGGCCGCCCTGATCGGTGGACGCGAGGTCGAGCTCGTCCCCGGCGCGCGGGACGACCGTGACCGCTACGACCGGATCCTGCGCTACGTCGACGTCCAAGGAACCGACGTCGGCCTCGCGATCATCGAGGCTGGGTTGGCGACCGCCCGTTACGACTCTCGGGACGGTTACGGCCGCCACCCTCGTGAGGACGTCTACGTCGTCGCGCAGGCTGCGGCCGCTCCGTACGCGTGCGCGGTCCCGACACCAAAGCCTTCGCCGTCTGTGACCTCGAAACCTGCTCCCGTGTCACCGAGTCCGACGGCAACCCCGTCGCCGACTGCTGAACCGCCACCGCCGCCGCCGTCAGGTGGTCCGGGATCCGGTTCGGGCGGGGCATGGAAGAACTGCGCCGAGGCGCGCGAAGCCGGCGCAGCTCCCGTGCACCGCGGTGATCCCGGCTACGGCAAGCACCTCGATCGCGACGACGACGGCATCGGCTGCGAATAGCCAGGACCGTCGCGGCGGCCCTGCCTGTCCCGGCGGGAGAGCCCGGGCCGCCGTGTGTCCCGTCGAACCGCTCACCGTTCGTCAGTCCTGGGGTGTGGAACCTGCCTCGAGGTAGCGGCCCTTGATGCTGTCGACCACGCTGGCGTCGGCGAGTGTGGTCGTGTCGCCGAGTTCCTTGTCCTCCGCGATGTCCTTGAGCAGGCGTCGCATGATCTTGCCCGAGCGGGTCTTCGGCAGGTCGGCCGTGAACAGCAGCGACGCCGGCTTGGCGATGGGCGAGATCATCTTGGCGACGTGATCACGCAACTCCTTGGCCAGTGCCTCGTCGCCCTCGATGCCGCCACGCGGGGTCACGAACGCCGCGATCGCCTGGCCGGTCTGTGCGTCGGCGCGCCCGACGACCGCCGCCTCGGCGACCGACGGGTGGGACACCAGCGCGGACTCGACCTCGGTGGTGGAGATGCGGTGTCCGGAGACGTTCATCACGTCGTCGACCCGCCCGAGCAACCAGAAGTAGCCGTCGGCGTCGCGCTTGGCCCCGTCACCGGCGAAGTAGATCCCTTCGCCGAACCGGGACCAGTAGGTGTCGCGGTAGCGTTGCTCGTCGCCCCAGATGCCGCGCAACATCGAGGGCCACGGCCGGTCGAGAACCAGGTAGCCGCCGCCCGGGACGTCGACCTCCTGTCCCCGGTCGTCGACGATGGTGGCCGAGATGCCCGGGAGCGGGAAGGTCGCCGAGCCCGGCTTGGTCGTGGTCGCTCCCGGCAGGGGCGAGATCATGATCGCGCCGGTCTCGGTCTGCCACCAGGTGTCGACCACCGGGCAGCGTCCACCGCCGATGTGCTCTCGGTACCACATCCACGCCTCGGGGTTGATCGGCTCCCCGACGGTCCCGAGCAGGCGCAGGCTGGACAGGTCGTGCTTCGCCGGGTGCTCGTCGCCCCACTTCATGAACGCGCGGATGGCGGTCGGCGCCGTGTAGAGCTGCGTGACGCCGTACCTGGCCACGATCTGCCAGAAGCGGTCCTCGGCGGGGTGGTTCGGCGTCCCCTCGTAGAGTACGGACGTCGCCCGGTTGGCCAGCGGGCCGTACACGATGTAGCTGTGGCCGGTCACCCAGCCGATGTCGGCGGCGCACCAGTACACGTCACGATCGGGCTGCAGGTCGAACACGTACCTGTGGGTGAAGGCGACCTGTGTCAGGTAGCCGCCCGTGGTGTGCATGATGCCTTTCGGCTTCCCGGTGGTACCCGAGGTGTAGAGCAGGTAGAGCAGGTCCTCGCTGTCCATCGGTTCGGGCGGGCAGTCGGTGTCCTGTCCGGGGACGACGTCGTGCCACCACAGGTCGCGACCGTCGGTCATCGCGACGTCGTTCTCGGTGCGACGCACGACCAGGACGTGCTCGATCGAGGGCGTCTCCGCGACGGCCTCGTCGGCGTTGTCCTTGAGCGAGAACACGCTGCCACGTCGCCAGGCGCCGTCAGCCGTCACCAGCAGCTTGCACTGCGAGTCGTTGATCCGGTCGCGCAGCGCGGCCGCGGAGAAGCCACCGAACACGACCGAGTGGATCGCGCCGATCCTGGCACATGCGAGCATGATCGTGGGCAGCTCGGGAACCATGCCGAGGTAGACCGCGACCCGGTCGCCCTTGCCGACGCCGAGTTCCTTGAGGGCGTTCGCGGTCCGCTGCACGTCGTCGAGCAGTTCGGCGTAGGTGATCGTGCGCGTGTCGCCGGGTTCGCCTTCCCAGTGGTAGGCGACCTGCTCGCCGTGCCCGGCCTCGACATGCCGGTCGAGGCAGTTGTGCGCCACGTTGAGCTTGCCGCCGACGAACCACTTGGCGTGGGGTGGCTGCCAGTCGAGGATGCTGTCCCACTCCTCGAACCAGTCCAGTTCGGCGGCCTCACGGGCCCAGAATCCCTCGAAGTCGGCGTCGGCCTCGTCGTAGATGTCCGCGCTGGTCTGCAACGAGTGGTGCTTGAACTCGGCAGGCGGCGGGAACGTCCTCGCCTCGTCGAGCAGGCCTTCGATGGCGTCGGATCCCATGCTGCGCTCCCGTGTCGACGTCGCAGTGCCACGGCGCTCGACGCTAGCCCGTCGCCATGCCACCCGCGACGTGCGTTGCGCGACGGTCGGTCGGGACGCACCGCGCGGGTTGCCGTCGGGCGCGGCGGTCGGCGGCAGGCTTCGTCTTCCCGGCAGGAGGGTCGTCGATGTCGCGGTGCCAGGTGGTCGCCACCGACGGCACGCGGCTGGTCGCTGCGCTCGGTGCCGTGCTCTGCCTGGTCGCGTCGGGAGCCGGGCCGATGTCCACGCCGGCCCGGGCGCAGACCGCCCCGACCGCATGTCCCGCGCGTGACGTCCCGCCGACCGACTTCGTCGACGAAGGCGGGGCCCACCGCGTCGGGATCCGGTGCGTCGTCTGGTACGGGGTGGCCGCCGGTCGCAGCCCCACCCGGTTCGCCACCGGCGAGCAGTTGACACGAGGGGAGCTCGCCACCCTGCTCGCGCGCGCCGTCGAGGCCAGTGGGGTGCGGCTGGCCGCCGTCGGGGAACGTGCCTTCGACGACACCGCCGGATCCGCGCATGGCGACCGCCTGGAACAGTTGGCCGCCATCGGCGTGGTGTCCGGTACGGCGCCACGGACGGCATCGCCGTCGCAGGTGCTCTCACGAGGCCAGCTCGCCGCATTCGTCGTCCGGGCCGTCGAACACGTCGAGGAGCGCCGGCTCTCCCGCGGGCCCGATGCCTTCGCCGACGACGACGGCAGCACCCACGAACCCGCCATCGACAAGGCCGCCAACGCCGGCCTGGTCGCCGGCGTCACCGACGCGGCCTACCGGCACTGGGACCCGATGCAACGGGGGCAGGTCGCGACCATCCTGTCGCGACTGCTGGACCGGTTCGTCCGTGACGGGCGGTTGACACGACCGGCGACGCCGACCATGCGGTGGGAGGCTGGCGCGCTGCCCGAGGGCGTCCGGCGCGAGATGGCGGGGGTGTCGATGCACCCCGGCTGCCCCGTCGGCTACGACGACCTCCGCCTCGTCGTGCTGACCCACCGCGGCTTCGACGGGCTGCTGCACCGGGGGGAGATCGTGGTGCACCGCACCGTCGTCGCCGACCTCCGCAGTGTGTTCGCGCGCATGTACGCCACCGACTTCCCCCTGCAGCGCGTCGAGCGGATCGAGCGCTACGGCGGTGACGACGACCGTTCCATGGCGGCCAACAACACCTCGGCGTTCAACTGCCGCCGGGTCGCCGGCACCACCCGGTACTCCGAGCACGCGCTCGGCACCGCCATCGACGTCAACCCGGTGCAGAACCCCTACGTCAGTGGCAGCGGCACGGTCGCGCCGCCCGCGGGACGTGCCTACACCGACCGGGGCGACGTGCGCCCGGGCATGATCGTGGCGGGTGACGCCGTCGTGCGGGCGTTCGACGCGATCGGTTGGGGGTGGGGCGGTCGCTGGAGCAGCGCCAAGGACTACCAGCACTTCTCCGCGTCCGGCCGCTGACGTCGGTGGCCGAGAGGCCGTTCAGCCCGTCAGCTGGGCCCGTGTGAGCGAACGCACGAGCAGCAGTTGGGCCCGGCGTCGCACCGACGGCTCCAGCTCGGCGGTGTCGTCGATCCGCTTGAGCGCGATGCGCAACACCTCGGTGTCACCGGCGGCCAGGCCGACGGCGTCCGCCACGTCGTCCTCCATCGTGTTGGGCGTCGCTTCGTAGGCGCGCGAGACGGCGAACGCCGCCACCCACGTGGGCGCCACCGGGTCTCCGAGGGGCGTGGACGTGTCCCCCCCGTCCGGCCCGCGCTGCGATGTGCCGCGCGGGCGATCCCGGCCCGACGCCGTGAAGGCCGAGAACCAGGTCAGTGCCAGCCATCGCCATCGCACCTGCACGCCGTCCTGCCTCTCGAGGGCGCCGGCGAGGTCGTTCTTCACGAAGTCACTCCTCGGCGGGGCGAGATTGTCCTGTCGGTGGGGGTCGCGACAGGTGTAGACGTCCCGACATTTCGCTGCGCCGGCTGGCGGCCGGAACCAGGGTGACAGCTGTCCCTAGTGGGCGTGTCGTGGCCACCGGAAGCTACCCCTCGGCTCGGGACGCGACAACGGGGAGTGGGCACTTCATGGGGACCATTGCGGCGCAGAGCGCAATCCCATCGGTATCCGCAGGCGGCCAGCTACCGGCGCCCGGTGCAGTATTGCGCGTCGCGCCGGCCCGGAGCCGGATCTTCGGCTCCCTGCCGCGTCCGGTTCGCTTCGCGGCGGTCGGTGCGAGCGGCGTGCTGGTCAACCTCGCCGTCCTTGCCGCGCTCGTCCACCTCGAGGTCAACTACCTGCTTGCGGCGATCGTCGCGGCCGAGGTGTCGATCCTGAGCAACTTCGTGCTGCAAGAGCGCTTCGTCTTCCGCGACCGCCTGCAGCACCGGCGGTTCACCGGCCGGCTCCTGCGCACGGTCGCCTACAACAACGCCGACGCCCTGGCCCGCCTGCCGCTGCTCGCGCTCCTCGTCGAGCTGGTCGGGATGTATGCGGTCCTCGCCCAGGCGCTCACGCTCGCACTCGCCTTCGGTCTGCGACTGCTGTTCATGAGCCGCGTGGTGTACCGCGCCCCGGCGACGGCCGTGGCGGAGGTGGCCTGATGCAGATCCTCGTCGTCGTCCCCACCTACAACGAGGCAACGACGATCCGCGCCGTCGTCGATGCCGTCACCGACCTCGGCTTCGAGATCCTCGTCGTCGACGACGGTTCGCCCGACGGCACCGCCGACCTCGTCTCCGCCATGGCGGTGCGTCACGGCGGCATCCACCTGCTGCGGCGTACCAGCAAGGAAGGCCTCGGCTCGGCCTACCGGGCCGGGTTCGACTGGGCCCTCCGGGCGGGACGCTACGACGCCGTCGCCCAGATGGACGCCGACCTCTCGCACGACCCGCTCGACCTGAAGCGCCTGGTCGACACCCTGGTCGAGGACGGCGCGGACCTGGTGATCGGGTCCCGGTACGTCGCCGGCGGTTCGACGGTCGGCTGGGCGAGGCGTCGGCAGTGGCTCTCGCGTGCCGGCAACCACTACATGCGGCTGATGACGGGTATCCCGCTGCGGGACCTGACCGCGGGGTTCCGGGTGTGGCGGACGCGCACGCTCGCCGACCTGGCACTGACCGAGACGGTCAGCGAGGGCTACAGCTTCCAACTGGAGACCGTCACGCGTGCGGCGGCCGCAGGAACGCGCGTCGTGGAGGTGCCGATCGTGTTCACCGAGCGTGCCGAGGGCGAGAGCAAGATGACCGGCTCGATCGCCTTCGAGGCCCTGTGGCGTGTCGCGCTCTGGGGCTGGCGCCTGCGGAGGAGCCGATGATGCGCGATCGCCGCCGGGGCGGGGACACGCGGCGAACCGCTGACCGTCCGACCGGCGAGACGCAGGCGGACGTCATCGACCTCACCGACGAGGCGCTGCGTCGACAGCGCGCACGGCTGCGGCGTGTCGTCGCGCTCATCCCGGCCCACAACGAGGCCGGGCACATCGTCGCGACCGTGCAGTCGCTGCGGGACCAGACACGCCCGCTGGATCGGATCATCGTCCTGGCCGACAACTGCACCGACGCCACACCCGAGCTCGCCGCGGCCGCCGGCGCCGAGGTCGTGGTCACGGTCGACAACGCGGCGAAGAAGGCGGGCGCACTCAACCAGGGACTGGCGCTCGTGATGCCGACCCTGGACGACGACGACCTCGTGCTGTGCATGGACGCCGACAGCCGCCTCCGCCCCGACTTCATGGAACAGGCCGTGGAGTTGTTGTCGGTCCACCCCGACGTCGGGGGCCTCTCAGGCGCGCTCGTCGCGCGCGAGCACCACAACTACCTCGAGCTGGCGCAGGCGGTCGAGTACGCCCGCGGAAGCCGACAGGTGGCACGCAAGGGCGGGCAGGTCCACGTGCTGTCCGGCGCCGCCGCCGTCATGCGGGTCGGCGTGCTCCGCGAGGTGGCGCGCAGCCGGGGCACCCGGTTGCCGGGGGCTCCTGGCTCGATCTACATGGAGGACAGCCTCACCGAGGACTACGAGCTCACCCTCGCCGTCCGTCGTCTCGGCTACCGCTGCATCTGCACCAAGCGCTGCCAGGTCGTGACCGACGTCATGCCCACGTTGCGTGACCTCGCGCAGCAACGGGTGCGCTGGTACCGCGGAGCGATGGAGTCGCTGAGCCTGTACGGGTGGAGCGAGCTGACGCACAAGACGTGGGCCCAGGTCGGCCTGCAGTTCCTGAGTTCGCTGGTACTGCCGCTGCTCATCGTCCTGATCGCGGTGACGTTCATCTTCTTCGACCCGATCCTCGATGCCCGTTGGTTCGTCATCTGGCCGATCCTGTGGATCGACCAGTGGGTGGTGTTCCGGCGTCTGGGGATCGGCTTCGTGGCGAGTCTGCGGTGGTTCTTCCCGCTCCTCGTCTACGACTACCTGCTGTTCGTCTTCAGCTGGCTGGCGCTGACCCGGCTGGCGAAACAGACCGAGAGAACGTGGATCACCGGCTCGGTGGTCCCGAACCGAAAGGAGCACGTATGTACGGAAGTGGGGTAGGAAGCAGTGTGCTGGCGACTTCGACCAGTGTCGGGGTCGCCACGCAGCTCGCACATACCGGTCTGAGCATGGGCTGGCTGCTCGTCACCGCAGCCGCACTGCTCACGGTCGGCGTCGTCACCCTCAGGCTCGTGCCCCGGGACGAGTTCTAGGTCACGTGTCGATCAGGACGACCGGACGCCGCGGGGCTGCAGGGGTGTTCCTGCCCCTCGTGGGCTTCGGGCTGTTCGGCTGCGCGGCGTTACCCCAGCCGAGCGCCGAACCGCCTCCCCTGCAGCCCGCACCGGCGGCAACGCCGGAATCCGAGGCGGACGGCGAGCCGTCGATGGACGCCGCCGCCGCGGAGATCTTCCCCGCACCGCGATGCGACGGCTACGTGGCCCTCACCTTCGACGACGGGCCGTCACCGAACACGCCGGAACTGCTCGAACTGCTCGACCGTGCCGGTGTACCCGCCACCTTCTTCAACATCGGACGCAACATGGCGAAGTACCCCGACGCCGTCGTGGCGCAGGCGGCCGCCGGCCACCAGTTCGGCAACCACACCTACAGCCACGCCGACCTGCTCACGATCGACCCGGAGACCATCGCCGAGGAGATGGCCTCCACCTCGGCGCTGCACGAGGAACTGGTCGGCGAGCCGTTCGAATTCTTTCGCCCGCCGTTCGGCAACACCGATCCGGCGATCCGTGAGGAGGCGGAACGACAAGGGATGGTCGAGGCGCTCTGGACCACCGACAGCAAGGACTTCGAGGCGGGCAGCGTAGAACAGATCGTCGAGAAGAGCACCGGGATGGAGGCTGGCGGGGTTCTGCTCGTGCACGAGTTCCCGGACCTCACCCTGCAGGCGCTGCCGCAGATCATCAACCACTACCACGAGCGGGGTCTGTGCTTCGGACGCCTTGCCGTGGTGGACGAACCGCTGCGTTCGGACAGCGACGTGGACTTCTTCGTCGGGCCGGTGGCGCCATGACCGCCACGCTGCAGCCGGCGCCGCCACTTGCCCCCTACCGCCGCCCGACGTGGCAGGAGGCCGTCGCGGGCTACCTGCCCGAACGTCATCGCGAGCGGGGTGAACGCTGGGCGCAGCATCTGCCCGTCGCGCTCTTCGCGCTGCTGGGCGCACTGCTGTCGCTCCGCCTGGGGCGGACGGCGTTCATCGACGAGGCCCTGTACGTCAACGCTGGCCAGGACTACCTCACCAGCTGGCGGTTCGGCACGCCCGCGCCCGACCATGCCCGGGTCTTCTCCGGTTCGCCGGTGTTCTACCCGGTCATCGCCGCCACCCTCGACGCCGTCGGGGGCCTGCGATTGGTGCGGCTGTTCAGCACACTGCTCATCCTCGTGAGCACCTTCAGCCTCGCCGGCACGGCGCGGGTGTTCTTCGGTTTCCGCGCCAGCGTCTTCGCCGCGGGGGCGTTCGCGCTGTCGGCACCGGTCGTCTTCATGGGCGCGCTCGGCACCTACGACGCGTTGTGTCTGTGCCTGCTCGCACTCGCGCTGTGGGCGGGCGCGACGCGCCACGGCTGGTCGTCCGCCATCGTCTGCGGTCTGCTACTCGGCATCGCACCCATCGCCAAGTACGCCGGGCTGGTGTTCGTGCCCGTGGTCTGGGCGCTCGTGGCGCTCGCACCCACCGGTGGAAACGCTCAGCAGCGCGTGGTCACGCGCGCCCACGGTCGCGCCTTGGTGGCGGCTCTGACGAGCACGACGCTCGTGCTCGGCGCCTTCCTGTTGTTCGCCGACGAGCAGGTGCGCCAGGGCATCGCCTTCACGACCGCAGTGCGCCAGACCATGACCCCGACCAGCCCCGAGGTGCTGACGGCGATGCTGCTCGTCAACGTCGGTCTCGTGGCGCTGTTCGCCCTCGCGGGCGCGGTGTCGCTGCGGCGGTCACCGCGGATGGTGCTGGTCGCCTTGGCGATGCTGGGCGCCGCAGCCATATTGCCCGCGGCACAGTTTCACATGGGCGAAGGCGTGTCGTTCGACAAGCACACCGGGTACTCGGCGCTCTTCCTCGCACCACTGGCCGGAGTCGCGCTGGAGCGCCTGTCGCGACGGACCTTCCGCCTGGGCCCGCCGTTGCTGGTGATCGCGCTGGTTCTGGCCTTCGGGGGCGTCCGCTCGGGCATGTTGCACCGCGAATGGCCGGACGTCGGTCCGATCGTGGAGCGGATCGAGCGCAACCCGGTGCCGGGCGTCTACCTGTCGTCGTCGGCGGACGTGTTCAAGTACTACACCCGTCGCGACCACCCGCAGATCGTCTGGGACACCACCTTCGAGCTCTACGCACTCGGACCGGACACGATTCGCCGTGTGGTCGCCGACGGCCACTACACGACCGTCGTCCTGCGGTCCTCGTCGACGTCCAGCCCGGACCAGGACGCCGGTCAGACGGTGCTGCTCAACGCGCTCGACGCGAGTCCCGACTACCGGCGGCTGCGGCCGATCCCTGTTGATCCCTGGGGTGGCGACCTGTGGCTGGTCTTCCACCGGCGCGGGGCGGAAACGGCTACGACCGCGGATGCCTCCCCGTCGGCGTCCGTTTCGCCACCGGTGGCAGCCCCCGGGTCGGGACGGTCGAGCGAACCGATGCCGCCGACCGCCGCCGGAGAACGTGCCGGCGACGAAGCGAGGCAGGCGGACGACGGCTCGAGGGCGGCGTCGTCAGGGGTCGAACCCGCCGATGACGACGCCAGCGAAAGCGCCGCGGTCGACACCGAAGCTGCATCGAACGAGCTCGAGGCCGCTCAGGCCGCCGAGGCCGACGTGGCCGAGGCCCTGCTGGAGGGGCTCCGCCGCGGTCACCGCGGTGAGCGGGTCCGCGTTTGGCAGAGCCATCTCAAGCAGTGGGATGCCGACGCACTTCCGAAGTTCGGGGTCGACGGCATCTTCGGGGCGGAAACCGAGGTATGGACCGAGCGGTATCTCGCTCGTTGAGCCAGAGGGGCACGGAGCATGCGCAAGTCATTGGGAGTCATGGCACTGGTGATGGCCATGATGGCCACGCTGGTGCAGCCAGCCCTCGCGGCACCGTGTCCGTGGGGGACCAACTGCATCACCGTGTCGCTGGTCGCGCCGACCGACGGCGCCACCCTGCGGGGAACCGTGCCGTTGGAGGCGACAGCGCGGCAGGACCAACCGACACAACGAGGCAACATCGTCAAGGTCGAGTGGTGGCTGTACCACCCGTCCTTCCGTGAACAGGTCCCGCAAAACGAAGAAGCCAAGATCCTGCTCTTCGAGGCAACGGCGCCCGCCAGTGGCACCCGCTTGAACGGAACCTGGCGCGGAAGCTGGACCGTGACGGACCGGATGACCACCCGGGACGGCGCGTACCAACTCGGCGGGACGCGCACGTACACGCTGCCGAATACTTCGGGCTACCACATCGAGGCACACGTCCTCGACGAGGAGTGGGAGCGCACCTGGGGCGGGCCCCCGGGGCGCAGCGCTCCCGCGTCCGTGACCATCGACTTCGGGTCTACGCCACCGCCACCGCCGCCCACGGGATCGGTCAACATCGGTGGGCTGACGATGCCCACGTCCGTGGAGGTGCTGCCGAACGGGCGGGTCTACATCTCGGAGAAGGGTGGTGCGATCAAGACGGCCTCGAGCCTGTCGGCGACGACCGCGACCACCGTCCGAACGGTGAACACCTACACCAACGGTGACCACGGGCTTCAGAGCCTCGCCTACCACTCCAACGGCTACCTCTACGCCGCCTACACCCGCCAACCCACCGGTTACTGCGACCCGGCCGACTACGGCCAGAACGGACGCGGGTGCGTGGTCTACGGGCAGGTGTCACGGTTCCTCGTCAACAGCGACGGGACCCTCGGCGCCGAGCAGGCGATCCGCGGCGGTCCAGGGTCCTGGTGTACGCAGTTCACCACCCACGGCATCGACGACATCGAGGTCGGGCCCGACGGCAACCTGTATGTCAGCGCCGGTGACGGCGCCGGGTTCACGGGAGCCGATACCGGCCAGTTCGACGGCGACCCCTGCGGCGGCGGCGGCGCGCTACGGGCACAGAGCACCACGAACCTCAGCGGCAACGTCGTGCGCATGAACCCCACCACGGGGGCGACGACCACGGTCGCGTACGGGCTCCGCAACCCCTATCGCATCACCTTCCAGCCGGGCACGAACAACCTCTTCGTCGGTGACGTCGGCTGGTACACCACCGAGGAGATCAACCGGCTCTCCATCACCGGGCCGGTGCCGAACTTCGGCTGGCCCTGCCGCGAGGGGACCGGACCGATGTCGTTCTACGCCGGCCTGGCCGCCTGCTCCGGAGTGACCGGCACGGCGCCGATCTTCTCGTACGCGCACGGCGGATCCAACGCCGCCGTCTCCGCGGTCGGCTTCCACGGCGGCCGGGTGTACTACGGCGACTACCACCGGCAGTTCATCCGGTCCATCGCCCCGGACGGCACGGGCGACCGCAGCGAGGCGACCGGCGTCATGCCCGTCGACATCCTGTCGACCTCGAGCGGCCTCATCTACGTGGACATCGGACGCGGCGCAGTGCGGACGGTGGCCGGAACGGGGGAACCGCCGCCGTCACCACCGTTCGCCGAGGTCATCGTGTCGGAGGCCCCATGGCGTCCCGGGGACCGCATCGACTACGCCGTGGACTATCGCAACTTCGGCCGCCAGCCGGTCCAGGTGAACTGGACCGTCCGCGACGGGGCGAACCGGGTGGTGCACACGCAGACGGCGACCCCGGCGGGGCCGGACGGCACCCATCGCGGCAGCATGGTCGCGCCCTCGGCGACCTATCCGGCGAGCCTGACGTTCACCGCCGTGGTGACCAACGCCGAGGGCGCCCGGGTCGAGGCGAGTCAGACCCGTCAGATGGCCGAACCCACCGCGCCTCCGCCACCACCACCGAGCGGCACCAACCTCATGCCCAATCCCTCGCTCGAACAGGCCTCGGGCGGCGTCCCCAGCTGTTGGATGGAAGCAGGCTGGGGCACCACCGGGACGTGGGCGCGGACGACCGACGCGCACAGCGGCAGTTTCGCCCACCAGGTCACGATCTCCGGCTACAGCAGCGGCGACCGCAAGCTGATGCCGCAGTTCACCACCAGCTGTGCACCGCAAGTGCAGGCGGGGCAGACCTACGACCTGAGCGTCCACTACCGCTCCAGTTCGCCGAACGTCGCGTTCGTGGGCTTCGCCCGCAACGCCTCAACCGGCGTCTGGGACTACTGGTTCACCTCGCCGTCGCAACCGAGCTCCAGCAGTTGGCGGGAGGCACGGGCGACCACGCCGGCCGTGCCCGCAAACGTCGACCGCATCTCGTGGGGCCTGGCCCTGTACGGCAACGGCACGCTCACCACCGACACCTACGTCATGGTGCCGACCGGCGGGAGCCAGCCCCCGCCGCCGCCACCACCACCGCCGCCACCACCACCGCCACCGAGCGGCAACCTGGTCACCAACCCGTCGTTGGAGCAGGCGACCGGTTCGATCCCGACGTGCTGGCTCCAGGGCGGTTGGGGCACCAACAACCGCACCTGGTCACGGGTGAGCGCGGCGCATTCGGGCAGCTTCGCGCACCGGGTCGCCATCACCAGCTACACCGACGGAGATGCCAAGCTGTTGCAGGACTTCACCTCGGCGTGCGCGCCGACGGTGACGCCCGGACAGACCTACGTCATCTCCGCCCACTACACGAGCACCGCGCCGGTCCCGTTCATCGGGTTCGTACGTTCCGCGTCGACAGGCGCCTGGAGCTACTGGTTCACCAGTCCGAGCCAGCCGGCCTCCTCGAGCTACCGACAGGCCACCATGACGACGCCGCCGGTGCCGGCGGGTGCCGACCGGATCTCGTTCGGTCTCGGCCTGGTGTCGGCCGGCACGTTGACCACCGACACCTACGCGATGACGCCGACGTCGACCAGCGGCTCCGGCGGTATCGAGATGTTGCTCGAGCAGCCGCCGACCGTCGGGTTGGCCACGAGTTCGACCGCAGCAGCCGATGGGCCCCCACCGCCGATGCCGCCGCCGGACGTCGAGCCGCCGCGACTCGAGATCGTGCGCGGACCCGCGGCCGGTAGCCAGGTATCGGGCATCATCGACCTGCAGTTGGACGTCGGGGACCGGACGGCGCTCAGCGACGTGACCGTCTACGCCAGTCGCGGCCGCAGCGGCCGGCTGACGACCCTGGCGCCGGGGCAGGACGTGGCCCGGTTCGACACCACGCAACTGCAGAACGGCCGTCACGAGGTAACGGTGGTCGCGCGGGACGTCAACGGCAACGAGACGACCCAGTCCCGCACGATCATCGTGCAGAACAACGGCTCGTCGACGGCACCGGGGCAGGCACGGCGTGGGGCTGCCCCCAACTGACGCAACAGAAGAAGGACCGGCGGGATCGGCAACGGCCGTCCCGCCGGTCCTTCTTTCGTGTGTGGTCTAGCGGGTCACGA